>JABDPP010000308.1 GCA_013042765.1 Litoreibacter sp. | reverse complement strand
GGTGAATGCCGCCTGCCGATCACACGATCATTCCAATCTCTACATTGCCGATGCCAGCGTCTTTCCTTCAAGCGGCGGAGGAGAGTCGCCAGCCCTATCGATCCACGCACTTTCGGTCCGAATGGCGGACGCGATCGCCGGGTGAGACCTTGCCATTGGGTGGGTCAATCGTTGGGGAATCGCTTCGGAAATTGAGAGGTGCTGGTTGGAAAGTTTGGAAGTTGAGGCGGCTGAAATGGCGTTAAGCGATTGAAAACTGTGTGTTTCTGTTTCAGGCACAATCGAAAAAAGGCGCTTTGACCACAGTTCCTAATGGTGAATTTCCGCGTGCAGTGTCGCTAGACCGAGAACAATCACACGGCGTCTTGTGGACTTTCCTGTCGGTTGGCTGACAAACGCTACGCAATTGTTTCGAAATCGAAAAATGAGGCATTTCTGCGTTCAAATCGTGGGTCAGATTCCCGTCGAAACTTCGTCATGTTTCGGATCAGTTGAGCCTCAATGCGACCGCGTTTCGAGGGTCAAGTGATCCCTGTAGCGAGTAAAGAGTATCCATTCTGCTCGATACGTCGGATGACTTCGACGACAAGATGTGGGATAAAGTTGGACCTGCCGGAAACGGGCGAAAGTTCACTTTTCGGCAGGTTTTCCTACGTCGATGTAGCGGGTCGTAGGGTTAGTTAGTGAAGGTGTAAAAATGAAAAGAGCCGTGCAAGTAAGACGCCCCAAAACCGCCGATCAGATCATCAGCTCCGTGCTGGAGAGTACGAGCGATCTGGGTCAGGCGGCTAACAAGCCCAGCCCGGCCCTGCGTCAGCGCGTCCGTCCCACGCGCAACCCGAGCGAGCGCGAGATCTGGACCCTTCCCGGGTTCTACGGAAAATCCAAGATCACCACGATTTTCGGGCAGCTCCCGATCGAAGCACTGCGATTGCGCGATCAGGTAAAGACGTTTTCCGGCGACTTCGTGCGCATTGAATGGATCGACAAGATTAAGCTCGACGTCGACTTTCTCGAAGGTCGTCCGGGCGCGCAGCCGGTTCTGATCCGCGAAGGTGCCTTCGGTCCCAAGAAGCCGAACCAGAACATGCTCGTGTCCCCGGCCCAGACCCTGAGAATGAGCAGCATGCATGGTACGGACGTTCACAAGAAAGCGGCAAAGCTGATCGGACGGCGAGACATCATCCGGCTGCCGCATTCGGGCTTTACCTACTACATGTTCCATTGCGGAAAACCCGCGACTGTTAACGTCGATGGGGTTTGGGTTTCGGTCAAACCCTGATTTCCGTGCGGCTCAAACCCCAAACGGGTAGGTGTCGGGCATCCCACGATCGCGGCTTGCAGAAAGGGCGGTGACGGCGCTGGTTTCTTCAATCCAGATATATTCGTCAAACTGGTGCGGAAGGGCTGCCTCAAAATAGTGGCTGGCGAGCTCTGACTGCGGGCGGTAGATCACGCCGATGGCGCGTTCGAGCCGCGGATTTACCAATTCTTCGACCATTTCCAGTTCCTGACCCGGACGCATTGGCAGGATCAGGCCGGGCAAGCCGGTGAGCTTGAACTGGTGCTCGTAGCTGAGCCGGTGGGCGGGGCGCACGTCCATGGTTTCCATCGCACCGTCCCATCGCGCCGCGGCCGCGACCGTACCGCGATCCGTGCCAAACCCGATCCGGTAGCTGTCTTGTCCAAAACCCTTGGCGCAAAGCTCGCCCAGATTGTGCTCCGCGCGGGCCGTCATCTCGGTCGCGCGGGCATCTCCGATATGGGAATTGTGAGCCCAGATCACGGCTTTTGCGCGCGGGCCGTGGAACTGCATCACATTCTGGAGGGTCTCGAACATGTGGCTGTCGCGCAGGTTCCACGCCGCGCGGGAGCCGTAATACATGATCCGGTAATAACGTTCGGCATTGGCGACGAGGTAGGCGTTCTGCGTGGCATCCAGAAAGCCTTCCCCGTCCTGCCCGCTATACTCGGCACGCTTGCGGTGCAGGTCCGTGAGAACCTGTGTGACTTCAGTTTCGCAGGTTCGGAACGCCTCTCCCAAAGCAGCACGACCATAGGCGGTGGGCTCGTCTTCCCATGGGCTCAGGCAGCCATAGCGGCGGCGTGCCAGACGGGCCAGCTTCTCGTCGACCCCTTCAAGATAGGAGATGGTCGCGCGGGCCGAACTAAACAGGCTGTAGAGATCGAGCCCATAGAAGGCCGTTCGGTTGCGCGCCGGACGCGCCGAATTGTATTCATGCAGCCAGTCAGCGAAGTTCTGCGTCTCGGTGTTGCGCCACATCCACGTCGGGAACCGTGCAAAGGGCGCCCAGTCAGACGGGGCGGTCTGCTTGTCGCGCACGTAGCGATCGATGCGGGCCGCGTCGGGCCAGTCGGCCTCCACCGCGACGATGTTGAAGCCCTTCTGTTCGATGAGTTGTCGAGTGATCCGGGCGCGCATCTGGTAGAACTCCGAGGTGCCGTGGCTTGCCTCCCCAATCAGGACCACTCGCCGGTCGCCGATCCGCTCGAGAAGGGGGGAGAGGTCGGCGTCTTCGATGCGCTCGAACACCTCGGCGTGTTTGACGATGAGGGCGGGCAGCGTCCGGTCTGTATCACTGTCAGGAGCAAGGATGCGCGGCTGTCGCGTCTCGGAACGCGGCGTTTCGCCCTCCCAGTGCATCTCACTGATGGCTGGCACGAAACGTATGTCTGCGATGTCCTCCTGTTCAAACTGCCCGTCGGGCAGACGAGTGAGGCGGACGAGTTCCTGCGCGCGCAGGTCGATACCGACGGGCACGACCATACGGCCGCCGGTGGCGAGCTGGTTCTTCAGGGTCTCGGGGACATAGGGCACCGCACCCGCGACGAGAATTGCGTCAAAGGGTGCGTGTTCCGCCCAGCCCCGCGTGCCGTCGGCATGGAGCAAGTGGACGTTGCTGTAACCCGCCTTTTGCAGCGTGCTCGCTGCGCGTTCGGCGCGCTGGCCGACACGCTCGATCGTGTAAACGTCGGCCGCGATCTGGGCCAGCACCGCGGCGGCGTAGCCGGTGCTAGCCCCAATCTCCAGCACCCTCTCGCCCCCCGTCAGGCCAAGCGCCTCTATCATGAAGGCTGCCACGTAGGGTTGCGGCAGGATCTGACCCTCGGCGATCACCAGCGGGCGGTCGTCATAAGACAGGCCCCGCAGGCTTTCGGTCACGAACTTCTCGCGCGGCACCTTGCCCATGGCTGCAAGCACATTGGCTGCCGTCACGCCGCGGGCTTCGACTTGCTTTCGGACCATGTTCTGACGGAGTTTCGTGAAGTCGTACATGAGAAGAGAACCGTTTAGCACTACGGGCGCAGGTTGCCACGGTTTCGCGCCTCCCGATTGACGCGTATCAACGGCTCCGTCGAGGGCTGGCTCTGTGCCTTTCAGGCGCTGAAGCAAGTGCGGCTGAATTACTCTGCGGCTTGCCGCAGGCGGCGTGGCTTCTCCGGCTGGTAGAGGTAGTCGCGGGTCAGCGGAACGGCGTCCTGACGGTGCGTCAACTGGAACTGGAACACGACCTGGTGGTCATGCCGGAAGGTCAGCTCCGCAGCGATCAGGTAGTAGCGCCACATCCGGCAGAACCGCTCGTCATAGATGTCGCGGACCTTGTCGATGTTGGCCTCGAACCGGGCGCGCCAGTGCTTCAGCGTTTCTGCATAATGCAGCCGCCAGACCTCGATATCAGTGGTGCAGAGATCCTGGTGTTCGATGGCACGCATGGTCTCCGACAGGGCCGGGACATAGCCGCCCGGGAAGATGTATTTCGCGATGAAGCTGCTGGTTGTGCCCGGCGGTGAGCTGCGCCCGATCGTATGAATCAGGGCGACCCCGTCAGGCTTGAGCAAATGATGCACCTGATCGAAGAACTCCCGGTAATGGGGTACGCCCACATGCTCAAACATGCCGACCGAGACGATCCGGTCGAACTCCCCTTCCACGGCGCGGTAATCCATCAGGCGGAACTCCACCTGGTCCTGCAATCCGGCCGCGCGTGCGCGCTGACAGGCGACTTCATGCTGTTCCTTCGACAAGGTGACACCAAGCACGTGCGCCCCGTATTCGCTGGCCAGCGTCAGCGCCAGCCCGCCCCAGCCGCAGCCGATATCGAGCACGCGCATGCCCGGCTCGATCAGGAGCTTGCTGGCGATATGGCGTTTCTTGTTATCCTGCGCCTGTTCGAGCGTTTCGGACGGTTTGCGGAAATAGGCGCAGGAATATTGCAGGTCGGCATCCAGAAACAGGTCATAGAGCTCCCCGGAGAGGTCGTAATGGTGGGCCACATTGGCCGGTGCGCGTTCGATCGGGTTGTATTGCTCGACGACCCGCAGCGCGCGGCGCATGAGCCTCAGCGGCTGCTGCCACCACACGAAGGCTGATGGGCGCGCGGCATTTCGGACGGCCAGTTCGAGAAAGCCGTAAAGGTCCTCATCATCGATGGTGAGTGTCCCCTCCATATATCCTTCGCCGACGCCTAGGTCCGGGTTCATGACGATCCGGCGCAGGAGTGAGGGGTCCTTGATATGGATCGCTGCGAAGGGCCGCGTTCCGTCGCCATACTGGCGGATCGTTCCATCGGGGAGAGTGACGTGCAGATCGCCGATGCGGACGAAATGAGTCAGCATGGCGTGAAAAAGGTTGGTCCACATTTTCTTTTCCTCACGGTTCCGGACGGCTCAGTGGAACGCGCTAGGCAGCAAAACCTGTCTCGCCCGTGCGCAGCACGCCTTACGGCCTGTCCGACTTTCGAAACGTTGAACATGCTACAAAACGGGTAATGGGCAGGTCTTGACCGATGTCAAAAAGGCCTCCTTGCTGCGTTTTTGCACGGGTTGCCGGGTTTGGCAAAAACCCGAGCGTGAAACTGACTAAGATCAATGCGAATCGTGGTCCGATGACCCAGTTTGCCTCTCGCGCTGAAGTTGTTGTTAACGAGTGCAGTCCTCTGACGATCGAGCCCGTTGGCCACGAGATGGTCCGTGCGGAGATCGGAGGGGCAAATTCAGAACGTTCCCGCGATTTCGCGCAGAAAGCCGCGTCCGGTGCGATCCTGCCGGGCGACCATGGCATTTCATTTCAGGAGGTGGAGCAATGGCAGATACGAAGACCAAACTCGAAGTGAAGAAAGAGGCGCCGCAGCCTGCGCCGACCAAGGAGGAAAGCTGGACCCCTTTCGGCTCGCTGCGCCATGAGATCGAACGTCTTTTTGATGATTTCGACCCGATGTCCTGGCGTGAGCCCCTATCGCGCCGGATTCTTGGTCGCGAAGGCCAGTGGGAGCTGTCCCCGGCCATGGACCTCACGGAGCAGAAAGACGCCTACGAGATCTCGGCGGAGCTGCCGGGCATGGACGAGAAGGACGTGGACATCAAGATTTCCAACGGAACCCTTTTGATCAAGGGCGAAAAATCCGAAGAAACCGAGAAGGAAGAGAAGAACTACTTCCTGTCCGAACGCCGCTACGGCTCGTTCCAGCGCCGGTTCCGCCTGCCCGAAGGCGTAGATGCTGATAAGATCGAGGCTACCTATAGCAAGGGCGTTTTGCGCGTGACCCTGCCCAAGACCAAGGAGGTCATCCAGAAGGAGAAGCACGTCCAGATCAAAGCCGCCTGATCCCATTATGGGAGCGCCAACTGGCGCGTATGGCGCCCGGCTTGGCGTAGCCTCGCCGGATGAGGGATAGGTCCTGCTCGCCCTTCTTGTATCTTGTTTGCAC
This sequence comes from Litoreibacter sp., assembly GCA_013042765.1. Taxonomy (GTDB): domain Bacteria; phylum Pseudomonadota; class Alphaproteobacteria; order Rhodobacterales; family Rhodobacteraceae; genus Litoreibacter. The sequence goes on along the minus strand of JABDPP010000308.1, from coordinate 4,611 downwards.
ACTGCCCCGCGTACCGGGTGGCGGGATCTTTGGCGCCACTGGACTTGTGTCCGGTGGCGCCTTCTTGTGCTGTGATACATGGCGTTGCAGTAGCTTGCCCGGACCGTTCCGGAAGCCTCATTTTGACATCTGTCAATGAGCTCCGGCGGGCCTTTGGCTAGACTCCTCACATATCTCTGTTGGAGGGAAATCAAATGGACGTTTGTGAAGCTATGCATAAAACCGTGGACTGGGTGTCGCCGGACACCAGTGTGGCGGAGATTGCCGAGTTGATGCGCAAGGACGATGTCGGCGCGATCCCGGTCTGCAAGGGGGAAGACATCGTCGGCATGGTCACCGACCGTGATATCGCGCTTGGCGTCGTAGCCGAGGGCAAGGATCCCAAGAAAACCAAGGCGCACAGCGTGATGACCAAGGGGGTCGTCTACTGCAAGTCGCACCAGACGGTGGAGGATGCGATCCATCTGATGGATCAGAAGAAAATTCGCCGCCTGCCGGTGCTCAATGACGAAAACCACCTGGTCGGGATGCTGAGTGTCGGTGATATCTCGCATGCCGTGAGCCGCGAGCTGGCCGGCGAGTTGATCCATGCGGTGTCCGATCACCATCCGTGAGGCCGCTCGGGTCGCCGAAATGCCGAGGGTAGCTCGAAAACTGGATTATGGCTTGAAAACATAGTATTATCCTCCCCGGGGAGAGGCAACGGGGAAGATTGGCATGGCCGGGACGACGAAGAAGACGGCCAAGTCGCGCCCGCGCCGCCCCGCCTCAGGTAACGAAAGTCAACAGAACACCACGCCGCTGCAGCAGGATGCGCTGCATCTGGTCGAAGCAGCCGAGAGCATTCTGAGTGATGTTCTCAGCGTTCTGGAGGGCGAGGGGCCCATGGACTTCGGGCCCTATAAGCAAAGCTTGGTTTTGCGCCGGATCGCGCGACGCATGGCGTTGAAGCATCTGGAGGATCCACAGGCCTATCTCGACCTGCTGAGATCGTCACCGGAAGAGGCGGAGCACCTCTGCCGCGATCTGCTGATAAGCGTCACGTGGTTTTTCCGCGACCCCGAGGTTTTTGACTATCTCGAAGCGCAGGTTATCCCCGATCTGGTCGCCAATTGCGGTGCCGGGCAGGGACTGCGGTTCTGGGTGCCGGGCTGCGCAACGGGAGAGGAAGCGTATTCGCTCGCCATGCTGGTGATCGAGGCTTCTGAACGGCAGGGCAAGGAGGTGGACCTTCAGGTATTTGCTTCTGATGTCGACGATGACGCGTTAGGCGTGGCCCGCAAAGGCGTGTTCCCGGTGGCGATTGAAGCTGATTTTTCGCCCGAGCGGCTGAAGCGGTTCTTCACACGCGAAGGCGACACATATGTTGCCGCACCCGCGTTACGCGACGTCGTGGTTTTTGCGCATCAAGACATTCTGGGTGATGCGCCCTACTCGAATCTGGATCTGGTGGCTTGCCGCAACCTGCTGATCTACCTAGATAAACCATCCCATGATTGCGTTTTGCGCATGCTGCATTTCGCCTTGAAAGAAAACGGAATTCTGGTTCTTGGGACGTCGGAGACGGCGTGCCATCATTCGGAGTTTTTTGCGTCTGTGAGTGAGGAGCACGGGGTCTACCGTCGGATCGGTGGCGCGGTGCGTCCAGAGTTTGATTTATCCCGCATCGGAGCGCAGCCCGACGCCGGTGCGAAAGGTGCGCGGCGCGGACAACTGGCCGAGATCAGTCAAAGTTTCCTGTTGGAACGCTACGCCCCGGCAGCCGTTTTAATCAATCCGCAACGGGAGGTCCTGTTCGTTCAGGGGCCCGCGGACCGTTACGTGAAAGTGCCCCAGGGAGAGGCCAGTCGGGATATTCTCGCGATGGCGCGCGACGGGGTGCGTGCAGAACTGGGCGATGCGGTTCGGTCGGCGTTGAGCCGGCGCAGGGATGCCTCCGCCATCGGCAGCGTGATGCGAGACGGTGAAGACCTGCCAGTCGCGATTTGCGTCCATCCGATTGAGGATGACGGCGCGCTCAGGCTGCTGGTTACGTTCGAGGAGTTGCCCGGCTCGCGACCGGCACCGGTCGCCCATGAAACCCTGAAGGACACCACGGCTCAAAGTCTTCTGGGCGGGGATCTGGCTTCTGGTTCCCCGGCGCCCAAGGCGGGCCCCGGCGCGCTCGAAAACATAGAGCTTCAGGACGGGCCGCGGGCGACTGCTGAGGCGCTGGAAAGCTCCCGCGAGGAAGTGCAATCGCTCAATGAAGAACTGTTAACCCTGAATGCGGAATTGCAGCACAAGATAGATGATGAGCGCCGGCTTGCCGATGATCTCAGCACCGCCAGGGCCGCAGAGCAGGCCAACCGCCGCGCGCAGCTGATTGCCGAGAGCATCATCAACACGGTGCGCGAGCCACTTCTGATCCTGAACGACGAATTTCGGATCCTGAAATCCAGCAACTCCTTTTGCAGGATCTTCGGAACGCGTCCCGATGAGATCGAGGGGCAACTCCTGTTCGAGATTCAGGACGGCCAATGGAATGATGCGAAGCTGCGCGACTTGCGGGAGCGTGTCCTACCTGAGAAGAAATCGGTCGAGAGTTTCGAGATCTCGCTACGCGTGGCTGGGAAGGCGCGTCGCGACATGGTGCTTAACGCACGCCGGATCGACAGGCCCGGCGATGGCGGCGAGCAGATTCTTCTGGCCGCGGAAGATGTGACCGAGGAGAACCTCGCCCTGAAGTCACTGGCCGAGCGCGAAGCGCGTCTGAGTGCAATTCTGAAAACGGCGCCCGAGGCGGTAATTCTGGCCGATGCCAAGGGGCGTATTGAGGGCTTTAGCCCGGCCGCGGAAGAGATGTTCGGCTACGAGATCGACGAGATCTTCGGCCGTAGTATCAATCTGCTGATGCCCGAGCCCGAGCGCAGCCGTCATGATGGCTATATGAAGCATTACCTGCGCACCGGAGAGAAACGGATCATCGGCGTCGGCCGCGAAATTGAGGCGATGCGAAAGGACGGAACACGGATTCCGGTGCTGATCACGGTCGCCGAGTTTCGTGCCAACGATCAGCGCTACTTCACTGCGTTCCTGCGCGATTTGACGGATGAGGTGCGCCGCCGCAATGCGCTCCAGCAGGCCCAGAAGATGGAAGCTGTTGGCCAGATGACGGGCGGGCTCGCTCATGATTTCAATAACTTACTGACGATTATCATCGGCAATCTGGAATTACTGGAAATGCGGGTGCGCGATGCCGGGAACCGTAAATTATTGAGCGAGGTCCTGGGAGCCGCAAATATGGGGGCCGAGCTGACGAGCCAGCTTCTTGCCTTCTCTCGCAAGCAGACTCTGGAACGCAGCAACGTCGATCTCAACGCGCTGGTGCGCGCGATGGAACCGCTTCTAAGGCGCACGCTGGGTGCTGCGATCGATATTCATCTGAAACTGGCAGACGATCTGAGCGCCGCGCTCAGCGACCCGGGCCTCCTTGAAAGTGCTGTTCTCAACCTCGTCCTGAATGCGCGTGACGCGATGCCCGAGGGAGGGCGGCTTACCATCGAAGCGCGCGATGTGGCATTGGATGAGGCGTACACTTCCACCCAGGCGGATCTGGAGCCCGGGCCTTACGTCGCCCTGTCGGTAAGCGATAGCGGTTTCGGGATGTCACCTGAGGTAATCGAACACGCGTTCGAGCCTTTTTTCACGACAAAAGGGCCCCGGCGCGGCTCGGGCCTTGGATTGAGCATGGTTTATGGCTTCGCAAAGCAGTCCAAGGGCCATGCCTGGATCGAAAGCGAACCCGATCAGGGAACGACCGTAACGCTCTATCTGCCGGTCGCGACGGAAGAAGAGCCTGTTGCACCTACAGGAGCGAGCCGTTGTCCGAAGGGGGGCGGTGAACTCATTCTCGTGGTTGATGATGATCCTGCGGTGCGCAAGCTGACAGTCATGCGCCTGAAGGAGCTGGACTACACGGTTGTAGATGCCGAGGGCGGGGCCGAGGCAATCGCCATGCTGCGAAACAATAATGCGATCGATCTGGTTCTCAGCGACGTGGTCATGCCGGGCCCGCTGAACGGGTTCGATGTCGCGGAACAGGCGCAGGCCATCAGGCCCGATATCAAGATCCTGTTGGTCACCGGCTTTGAGAAAGAGGCCAATGGACGTCTGGGCCGGGCTGCGGAGGAATCTAGAATCTTGCGCAAACCCTATGGGCTTAACGACTTGGCGGTGTCCTTGAGGGACCTTCTCGACTGAGCAACGCTGATGTTGGGGTGTGAATCCCAGTTTTGAGGCAGGTCAATGTTATGACCTTGGGATCTGGTATTTTCACCTATCGCGTTTTTCAGGTTTTCCGAGAGGGCGTCGGATGTCCCGTATCAATCACATCGCGCCATCGGCGCCGCATCCTGACAACCTGCTGGTTGTCGAAAAGCTCTCTATGGTTGCAGACCTGCTGGAGGCTCAATCGGCCAGTGTATTCCGCGTGCGGGCTTATCGCGCCGCTGCCGAGGAGGTCGCCGGAATGGCGTCACCGGTGGCAGATATTCTTCATAAGGGTGGACGACAGGCGCTGGTCGATCTGCCCCATATCGGCACATCGATTGCCGCCGCTATCCAGGAGAT
>JABDPP010000306.1 GCA_013042765.1 Litoreibacter sp. | reverse complement strand
CATTGATCTTCTCATTGGTTGACTCGGATAGATCGAGCAATACCGTGACAGCCAGGTCGCGATTCTTGATCACGTTGCGCATTGTGATGCGTGGATCCGGTTGCTGGCCCATGCGGATCGAAATCATCGCGTCGACGGCGGCATTGATGTCGATCTCGTCACCGTCTTCGAGATTGCGCTCACGCTGCACACCCTGCGGCGACAACCTGTCGATGATGTGCTTGATCTTGTGCGCAATGGGCTTGTAGTTGACAAGAATGCGCTCGATCTCGTTCGCATCTCCCTTGGTGGCCCGTCGTTCGTAGACCGTTGCCCAGTCGGGTCGGTAGAGCTGCACCTGGTAGTCCCATTCCTGGTAGTGATACGGCGCTGAGACCGGCTCCTTGCCCCACATATCGTTGAAGCTCTGGGTGGCCTCACCGGCGTCCTCGTAGGGCATGAACTCGCTCGAGCAAACCCATACTTCCTGGGCGTCGTCCCCGGCAAGCTCACAGTCCACTTCGTTGGCCATCTCCACGGCGCTGACGTATTTCCGCACCTGGCGCTGCCAGGCTGGAACGTAATCTGCGGCCTTGCTCTCCCAGTCGAGCGGCTCGAACGCCAAGACGATGCGATTGTCGTCGCGGTAGGGCACGCGGATGGATTCCAGGATTCGCAGGCTTGGCATCTCCTTGCGGTCTGCCAGCAATTGGAACAGCGCCATCCCCAGATCGCGGGAAAACTGATTGTCATGTTGGTGCGCTTCGATACCGGCGTGGAACTTATCGGCAATGAGATCGAGCCCGGCGTCCTTCATGCGAAGACCGTTATCGCTGAGGCAGTAAGCAAAGCGCTCGAGCAATGGCACCGTGGGATGCTCCGTGGCGCCTTGATGTTCGATGGCGAGCAGACTGCCCCAGAGTTTCTGGAGTCCAGGAAATTCTTGTGCCGCCACGTATTCCACGCGGGCATCTTCAACAAGCCCGATCAGGAACATCTGTGCGGGGCTCAATTCTTCGCCAGCGATGGCGCCGGTCGTGTAGCTCAGATGCGCAGCGAGGTGCGCGGACTGGGCACGATAGAGTTCCATCCCGGAAATTTCACCGATGGCATCGACAGCGTCCGGCAGATGCAGAACATGGTCTTCACAATATGGCTTGAAGCCTTCATGGTCGGCCGCGGTGGGCCGCAGGAAAAAGTCTCTTCCCCAGAGCGCCCGCAGGTAGAAGTTGAGTTTACGCTGCGTGTCGACAAACAGGGTGCCGCGCCGTTCCTTCTGCAGCATCTTCTTGCTGTCGGCGCTCTCAAGGCTGAAATACCTGACCAGGTTTTTCAGGTCGCGACGATAGGCATCGGCGCCAAAGTTGGCCCAGCGTCTTAGCCCGGAAAGCGTCAGCATCGACAACAGCTGGTCGATATTGTCGAGCATTGGGCGCAGGCCCCGTGAGGCTTTCGCGGACAGCTGGTGGATCAGCGTCAGGTAACCACGCAGCAGCTCGGGGTCGCCCAGGCGGCGCGCCGCTGTGGGCAGGCTGGCAAAGAGGAGGGCGATGACCTGTCCTGACGTCATCGAAGAGAGCTTCATAGCGGCTTCGGTGCAATCACGGATCACATCCTCACCGCACTCCTGGACGACGGCAGGCATTTCTTCCAGAAAGGACAGCACGACATCGTGCCCGCGTCCGAGGCTACACAGCCCCTTTGCTCCTTCCATATAGTCGTGCAGACCGGCCGGCGACATGACGCGCGCGGCGTCATGAAAGGTGGCCTCCAGGGTATCGACAACCTCCGGGGCGGCCTTCTGCATGCACGTGGCATAATCTTCGAGATTAATTGTCATCGCCTGATTCCGGGCACCAGAGCAAGCCGTTCTGCGTTAGCTGACGAAGAAAGTTGCCACCGCCGCTTCCAGGGTTTCACGCATGTCAGGATCGTCGGTTAGCGGCGTTACCAGGGTCATCTGGCACGCGGCTGCGGGCTCAATGCCTTCTCCGATCATTTGACCGGCGTATACCAGCAGGCGAGTGGAGATGCCTTCATCCAGTCCGTGGCCTTTCAGGTTGCGCGTGCGATGAGCGATCTGCACCAGCTTGCCGGCGGTATCCGGATCGCAACCCGATTCCGTCGCCACGATCTCCACTTCCAGATCTTCAGCCGGGTAGTCAAAATCCAGCGCGGCAAAGCGTTGCTTGGTCGACTGTTTCAGATCCTTCATCAGGCTCTGGTAACCCGGGTTATAAG
>JABDPP010000301.1 GCA_013042765.1 Litoreibacter sp. | reverse complement strand
CCCGGCGCACCCGTTTCCGTTCATTCCCAACGAAGGGTTTTCGCTCGGCCTGCAGCTTGAGCGGGCTAAGGACGGCCAGAGCCTGCAGGCCTTGCTGCCGATTCCCGCACAGATTGCGCGGTTCGTGTCACTCCCCTCGGATCCGGGGGAGCAGCGCTTCCTGCCGCTGGAAGAACTCCTGCTTCTGAAGATCGAAGACCTGTTCCCGGGCTACAAGACTGCTGGACATTGCTCGTTCCGTGTCTTGCGCGACAGTGACCTCGAGCTGGAGGAAGAAGCCGAGGATCTCGTGCGCGAGTTCGAAGTTGCCCTGAAGCGCCGTCGTCGGGGCGAGGTCGTCCGGCTGAAACTCTCCGCAGGTGCGCCGCCGAAGCTGCGCAAGCTGGTTATGAAATCGCTGGAGGTCGAAGAGGTCGACACGATCGAGATCAGCGGCATGATCGGCCTTGTCGATCTCAAGGAACTGGTGGACGCTGCCCATCACGATCACCTCTGGCAAAAGTTCACGCCGCGGGTGCCGGAGCGGGTGCAAGACCACGAAGGCGACATGTTCGCCGCCATCCGGCAGAAGGACATGCTGCTGCATCATCCTTATGAGACCTTCGACATGGTGATCCGCTTTCTGGCGCAAGCAGCGCGTGATCCAGATGTTGTGGCCATCAAGCAAACGCTCTACCGCACCTCCAATGAAAGCCCGATTGTTGAGGCGCTGTGCGAGGCGGCTGAAAACGGCAAATCGGTCACCGCCCTTGTCGAGTTGAAAGCCCGCTTTGACGAGGCCGCCAATATCCGCCAGTCGCGCAAGCTGGAGCGCGCGGGGGCCCATGTCGTCTATGGATTCATCAACTACAAGACCCACGCCAAGATCAGCACTGTCGTGCGCCGCGAGGGTGACAAGCTGGTGACCTATACCCATTTTGGCACGGGCAACTATCACCCGATTACGGCGCGCATTTATACTGATCTGAGCCTGTTTACCTGTGACGCGGCACTGGGTCGGGACGCGACCAAGGTGTTCAACTATGTTGGTGGCTATGCCCCTCCGAAACAGCTTGAAAATCTTCATATTTCCCCAAGCGGGCTGAAGCTGCACCTGATCGAAAGCATCAATAAAGAGGCTGAGTTTGCCCGCGCCGGCAAGCCGGCAGAGATCTGGGCCAAGATGAATTCGGTCGTGGAGCCTGACGTGATCGACGCGCTTTATGCAGCGTCACAGGCCGGGGTCAGAATTGACCTCGTTATCCGTGGGATTTGCGGGCTGCGGCCCGGTATCAAGGGGCTGAGCGAAAACATCAGGGTCAAGTCCATCGTCGGGCGTTTCCTCGAACACTCCCGGATCGTGTGTTTCGGCAATGGTCACGGTCTGCCGTCGAGAAAGGCGCGGGTCTACATGTCCTCGGCCGACTGGATGGGGCGCAACCTGAACTGGCGGGTGGAGACCCTTGTGGAGATCACCAACAAAACGGTGCACGCACAGGTCATGAGCCAGATCATGGCTGCAAATCTCGCCGATACGGCGCAAAGCTGGCTGCTCGATGGAGCGGGAAACTATGCGCGTGTGGCGCCGGGCAAGGATGGGCAGCGGTTCAACTGTCACCGGTTCTTCATGGAAAACCCGTCGCTTTCAGGACGGGGCAGCGCGGGCGCTGGCGATGTTCCGAAGCTCACCCATAGTGACGACTAGGGTGTTGTGCTTGACGGAGGGTCCCGAGCACAGTCTGGGGGTGTTGTTGACCCGACCCACAGCATCGCTAAACTGCTTGAAAAACCACAGGGAATATGGCCGTGGCAACGAATGGCGGTTCAGGCGCCGTAAATTTTGATCCTGTCGTGAGAGACCTGCCGAACAGAGATCACGGACCTTTCGGGCGCCCGCTTTTCGACGACCCGAAGGTTAAGGCGCTGCGCCGTGTCGGCGCGATCGATGTCGGATCGAACTCGGTCCGGATGGTGGTCTTTGACGGTGCTGCTCGGAGCCCCGCCTATTTCTACAACGAAAAGATCATGTGTAGCCTTGGTGCCGGCCTGTCGGATACCGGGCATCTCAGCCCTGAAGGGCGGGTCAGGGCGCTCGAGGCGCTTAAGCGCTTCGCACTTCTGGCCAAGGACATGAATGTCGCGCCGATGACGGCCGTGGCAACTGCTGCCGTGCGAAACGCCTCTGATGGTGAGGATTTCTGCGCCGAGGTCGCGCGCGAAACCGGGATCAATCTCTGGGTCGCCTCCGGCATGGAAGAGGCCCGCTTGTCGGCGCAGGGCGTCTTTCTGGGCTGGCCCAGCGCGAAAGGGTTGATGTGCGATATCGGCGGCTCGTCGATGGAGTTGGCCGAGCTGGGCGAGGGAACTGTCGGGCGGCGCGTCAGCTCAGAACTTGGTCCGCTCAAGCTGATGGACATCGAGGGCGGGTTCAAGAAACGCAAGGCGGCGATCGATGCGGAGGTCGACGATCTTCGCGAGACCATCGACGGCACTTACGAAACGTTATTTCTGGTCGGCGGCTCCTGGCGTGCGATCGCACGGCTCGACATGGAGCGCCGCGGCTACCCGCTGAAAGTTCTCCATGAATACCGGATGACGCCGCGCTCGATCCTGCGCACGGTCAAATGGATCGGCAAGCAGGACGTCTCGGAATTGCGGGCGCTCACAGGGGCGTCGGAGGCGCGGATGCGGCTTGTCCCGATCGCAGCACAGGTGCTCAAATCGCTGATCCAGCGCTTCAAGCCGAAGGTTGTCGCGATATCGAGCTATGGCATCCGGGAAGGGCTGCTTTACGAGCAGATGCCGTTTGAGCTGAAACGGCGCGACCCGCTGATCGAAGCCTGCCGGTTCGACGAAAAGCAGCATGCGCGTCTTCCGGGATTTGGCCGTGTCCTGTTTGATTTCATCGAGCCTCTTTTTCCGAAACCCAGCGAAGAGCGTCGCCGCCTGATCAAGGCGGCTTGCCTGCTCCATGATGTCAGCTGGCGGGCGCATCCCGACTACCGGGCCGAGGTCTGTTTCGACAATGCAACCCGCGCCAATTTGGGTGGGCTTGACCATCAGGGTCGGATCTTTCTCGGCGTGGCGCTGTTGCACCGCTACAAGAACAACAGGGTCGGGACCCGTTTTGAGGATCTCTACGAGATGCTGGACGAACGAGATCTGGCTGCGGCCGAAGCCTTGGGTAAGGCGATGCGGTTCGGGGCCATGTTCGCCACCGAAGGGCGCGATATCCCCGCGAAGATGGTTTGGCATCCCAAGAAACGCCTGCTTCGCCTCAAGCTGAGACCTGAGCAATCCGCGCTCTTTGGCGAGGTGGCCGCCGCACGGTTCGCATCGCTCGCCTCCGCTCTGGACGCCAAGACCGAGGTCAGCTGACGCCGTTCTGCCGAAATCGCCCTTTCGGGGCCCACAAAGCCTTGCCCAGCTTGCGGGACCTGCGTCTTTCGCCTATCGGTGCGGCAACAGCCGAATTGAAAAGAGTTCCGACATGCGCCTGACCCGCTATTTTCTGCCCGTCCTGAAAGAAACGCCCGCCGAGGCGCAGATTGTCAGCCACCGCTACATGCTGCGCGCCGGCATGATCAAGCAGGCGTCCGCCGGGATCTATTCCTGGCTGCCGATGGGGTTCAAAGTCCTTAAGAACATCGAGAATATCGTCCATGAGGAACAGGTCCGCGCCGGCCATATCCCGATGCTGATGCCCACCCTGCAATCGGCTGATCTCTGGCGTGAGAGCGGCCGTTACGATGATTACGGTGAAGAGATGCTGCGCATCTCTGACCGGCATGGCCGCGACATGCTTTACGGCCCCACCAACGAGGAGCTGATCACCGATATTTTCCGCTCCCATGTGGGCAGCTATAAGGATCTGCCGCTGACGCTCTACCACGTGCAGTGGAAGTTCCGCGATGAGATCCGCCCGCGCTTCGGCGTGATGCGGGGCCGCGAGTTTTACATGAAGGACGGCTATAATTTCGACGTCGACCGCGATGCGGCGATCCATGCCTACAACCGCCACATGGTCAGCTACCTGCGCACCTACGAGCGCATGGGCCTGCAGGCGATCCCGATGCGTGCTGACAGTGGCCCGATCGGTGGCGACGACACGCACGAATTTCTTGTTCTGGCCGACACTGGCGAGAGCGAGGTGTTCTACGATGATCGGATTCTCGACCTGAATTTCGGCGACCGGGCGGTTGATTACGACAATTGGGACGAATGTGCGTCCATTGTGACCGAGTGGACGACACCCTATGCCCGCACCGACGAAACCCATGACGAGGCGCTCTTCAACACCGTGCCGGAAGCACACCGGAAATCTTCCCGCGGGATCGAGGTCGGCCAGATCTTCTACTTCGGCACTAAGTACTCCGAAGCGATGGGCGCCACGGTGCAAAACGACAAGGGTGAGAATGTCCCGGTCCACATGGGATCTCACGGGATCGGTGTCAGCCGGCTTCTGGGGGCGATCATCGAGGCCAGCCATGATGACAAGGGCATCATCTGGCCCGAGGGCGTGACACCGTTCCATTGTGGTATTGTCAATCTCCGGCAGGGGGATGAGGCCGCCGATGGCGCTTGCGAGGCGATCTACCATTCGCTGGTCGCGCTGGGGCTGGAGCCGCTGTACGATGATCGTGATGAGCGCGCCGGTGGTAAATTCGCCACCATGGACCTGATTGGCCTACCTTGGCGGATCACGGTCGGCCCGCGCGGTCTCAAGAATGGCGTGGTTGAACTCACCTCGCGCCGCACGGGTGAAAGCGAAGAACTGCCGCCGGAGCTTGCAGTGGCCCGGGTTGGAGAGATCTATGGGAAATCAGCCGTTTAACTCCTCTTCCGTGCCCGACTGGTCGGACCTGCCGCAGCCCCAGGACGATGGCGGGGCGGCGCATCTCGAAGGAATGACGTTGCCCTCGGTTGCCCTGACGGCCACTGATGGCACACAGGTCGATCTGTCGTCTCTGAAGGGGCGCAGTGTTGTCTATGCCTATCCGATGACCGGCAGGCCTGATCGTGATTTGCCGGAAGGCTGGGACATGATCCCCGGCGCGCGGGGTTGCACGCCGCAATCCTGTGCATTTCGGGATCATTTTGCCGAGCTTCGGGAGCTCGGCGTGGCCCAACTTTTTGGCCTTTCGACCCAGAGCGCCGCGTACCAGTCGGAAGCCGCCGAGCGATTGCATCTGCCCTTTGCTCTTTTGTCTGATGCAGATCTGGCGTTGGCGACGGCCCTCAAACTGCCGGTGATGGAGGTTGAGGGCGATACGCTTTTGCGGCGTTTGACCATGGTTGTCGATGACGGCGTGATCGTGAAGGTGTTCTACCCGGTCTTCCCACCCAGCGAGAATGCCACCATTGTGATCGACTGGTTACGTCAAACCTAACACGGCAGGCAGGTTCGCGCTTGACCGCGCGGGCTCTGCCGACCACCTTATCGGCAATTAGAGCCGGGCCATATCGGGCGAGAACAGGAGCAGTCAGCACGTGCAGGACAAGGCCAGAAATATAACACCCTTTGCCGGCTTCGAATGGATGATCGCATGGCGCTATCTGCGGGCCAAGCGGGCCGAGGGCGGCGTCAGCACTATGACCTGGATCAGCCTGATCGGGATCACGCTGGCCGTGGCCGCGCTGATCATCACCCTGGCCGTGCGCTCGGGCTTCCGCTACGAGTTCGTCGACACGATCCTGGGCGCCAATTCCCACGTGACGGTTTACCAGTCGGGCCGTGAGACCTCCGCAGGGAACTTTGCCCGCGTCATTGAGGAATACGAAGACCTGACCGAGAGGGTGTCGCAGGCGCCCCATGTGCTGCGTGCTTCGCCCCTTGTGAAGGGGCAGGTCATGGCCTCTGGTCGCGCGCGTAACGCGGGCGTCGAGGTTTATGGCATCCGGCCCGAAGATCTGATGAAAGTCCGCCGCGTGGTCGAGCCGCAAACCGCCCGCGGCACTATCGAGCGCTTTTCCGAAGGGATCGCAATCGGCAGCGGGGTTGCGCGAGAACTGGCTGTTGGCCCGGGCGATCGGATCAAGCTGATCTCGCCTAATGGCGTGAAAACCGCCTTTGGCACCAGCCCGCGTGTGGTGGCGTTCGAGGTCGTCTACGTCTTTCAGGTTGGCCGCTACGATATTGACCGAACACGGGTCTACATGCCCTTTGACAAGGCGCAGGAATACTTCAACCGGGAGGGGATGGCCGACGAGATCGAGGTGATCGTTGATGACCCCGAGAATATCCGTGCCTTGCAAGGCGGGATTCTGGAGGCGGCGGGACCCGACATGTTCCTGTGGTCATGGCGGGACAGTTCCGGTGCCTTTCTCCGTGCACTGGAGATGGAAGACAACGTGATGTTCCTGATCCTGTCGATCCTGGTACTAATCGCCTCGATGAATATCGTCTCGGGCCTGATCATGCTGGTGAAGAACAAGGGGCGCGATATCGGCATTCTGCGCACCATGGGGTTGAGCGAGGGGTCGATCCTGCGGGTTTTCTTTATTTGCGGGGCTTTCGTCGGCGTGATCGGGACGATTTTCGGCGTCATTCTGGGATGCCTCTTTGCCCATTATATCGACCCGATCTTCGAGTTCGTGAATTACATCCTCGGTGGTGGGGTCTGGGATCCGTCGGTGCGGTTTATCTCGCGGCTGCCGGCACGACTTGAATTTGCTGATGTCATGTCGGCCATTTCGCTATCGCTGTTTCTTAGCTTTGTCGTCACAATATTTCCTGCCCGCCGTGCAGCGCGGATGAACCCGGTCGAGGCCCTGCGCTATGAGTGAGCCGGTTCTGACCCTGCGTGGCATCGAGAAGGCCTATAATCGCGGCCGTCCCAACGAGATTTCGGTCCTGAGCGGCGCAGACCTTGAAGTAGGTGCTGGGGAGGTCGTGGCCCTCGTGGCGCCCTCAGGCGCGGGTAAATCCACGCTCCTGCATATAGCGGGGCTGCTCGACACTGCGGATGGCGGCCATGTGCTGCTTTCGGGACATGACATGACGGGCCGCTCGGACCGGGCGCGCACCGCTGCGCGCCGTGGCGAGATCGGCTTCGTCTACCAGTTCCACCACCTGCTGCCCGAATTCACTGCAGAGGAAAACATCATGCTGCCGCAACTGGCCGCTGGGAGCAGCCGCCGCGCGGCGCGGGCGCGTGCCATGGAACTGCTCGAAAAGGTTGGCGTGGCGGAACGGGCGGGGCACCGTCCGGGAGAGTTGTCGGGCGGCGAGCAGCAGCGGGTTGCGTTCTGCCGGGCGCTGGCAAACGCGCCGGGGCTGCTTCTGGCAGATGAGCCTACGGGAAACCTTGATCCGGCGACCTCGGATCAGGTGTTTGGGACATTGATGGATCTGGCGCGCGACACCGGGCTTTCGGCCCTGATCGCGACCCATAACCTTGAGCTGGCCGCGCGCATGGACCGGGTTGTCCGCCTCGAAAACGGACAACTTGTTGCGGGGTGAGGTGACCCCGGCTGGCTCATGTCAGTTTGAGCAGAGATCAGCCGCGCGTGAAAAGATCCGCCGCCCTGTCAAAGAGCCGGTCCTGTGTCTCGCCGCCTTCCATGATGACCTCGTGCTCGGCCCCCTCGACGAGGACCAGTTCGCCACCAGGCCAGCGGGCCATCCGGTCATGAATGGCCTTGGCATCGACGATCTTTTCACCTGAACCCAGGAAGGTGCACACGGGCACGTTCGGGGTCGGGCGCAAGCTGAGCGTGCGGCATTCCTTGAGGGCTTCGTTCACCCAGGCATAGGTAGGGCCGCCCAAACTCAGATCCGGGTAGGTGCGTACCTGATGCTGCATATAGGCGTACATGTCCGGGTCGGTTGTCAGCGTATTGGCGGGGAACGGGTTTGCATCGACATAGGCTTCGCGGATCGTGCCCGGCGTGAGCAACGTGTCAAAGCCCGCGTGCCGGCTGAGCGTTGAGAGCGTCCAGCCCGCCGTGCGCCGCCAGGCCGGCAGTGAGATGCCCCACATCGGCCCGGTGAAAATCGCAGCCTCAAACGCCACACCCTCCATCAGGCTGCGTAGGCCAATTCCGCCGCCCATCGAGTGGGCAAGCAGGAACAAGGGCTTGGCCAGACCCAGCGTATCTACGGCGCCCAGAACTGCGCGGACATCTTTCTGGTAATCAGTAAAGCGCTCGACGTGACCCAGCGCGCGGTCGGGCAGCATGCGCTGCCCAAGGCCCTGGCCGCGCCAGTCGATCGAGATGGCGTTGTAGCCGCGCTTCACGAGCGCATGTGCCGCGCGGCCGTATTTCTCGACATATTCGGTGCGGCCGGGAAATATCAGGACGGTGCCCTTGTCGCCGCCGGACCAGACGCCGACACGGATGCGCAGCCCGTCATCGGTCGTCAGCCAGTAGCCCTGACCTCCGTCAGGCCCGTCGGCCACATCCTCATAAAGCGGTGCTGTGTCCATCGGCACTATCCCAGAGACCTGATATTTGCCGTCCATGCTCAAGACAGGGCGGCACCCAGTTTCATGGCAGTGCCCATATCGCCGTCCACGGTCAGTTTTCCGGTCATGAACGCCGCGGTCGGATTCAGATCGCCGGCAAGGATCGCCTTGAAGGTTTCTGCGTCAGCCGACATCGTGCAATCGGCTTCGTCATCGCCCGCGCGCACGCCGGAGGCGTCCACCATGATGGCACCCTCATCCTGGATTGCGAACTTGACGGACCCGTCGAAACCGCCCTCGATTTTCGACGAAAGCGCTTCTACGGCCTGGTTGATGACATCACTCATGTCTGTGCCTCCTGAAATTTTGATCTTGCTGCTCTCGATTTTTGCCTGAGCATCGCTAAACTAGTTATTGTTATGGGTGTTCTGAAACATATCCTCAATACTTCCGTGGCGACAATCTTGCTGACGGGTGTCTCTTTTGCCGAAGACGCGGATCTGGATACGCTGTTCGAGCGGCTTTCTGAGCCCGAACTCGAGAATTGGGAAACCGTCGAGAACGCCATCTGGCGGGAATGGTCCTCGTCGGGCTCGGCTGCCATGGACCTGTTGTTGCAGCGCGGTCGCGATGCCATGACGAAGGGAAATATGGAGGAAGCGATCGGCTTCTTCTCCACCCTGATCGATCATGCGCCCGATTTCGCGGAAGGCTGGAATGCCCGCGCGACGGCCTATTTCGGCGCGGATCAATACGGCCTGTCGATTGCCGATATCCAGCGGACACTGGCGCTGAACCCGCGTCATTTCGGTGCGATGCAGGGCCTTGGCCGAATGCTCGAAGAGCTTGAGGATTACGACAACGCCCTGATCGCCTACCGTTCGGCTTACGCTATACATCCCCATCGCGAGGGCCTAGAAGAGGCGATCGAGCGGGTCGAGAAGAACATCTCCGGCCAAGACCTATAATAAGGCAGTAGAGACATGCGCGATACGGCGCGGATTACGGCTGTTCTGGGCCCGACCAATACCGGCAAAACCCATTACGCGATCGAACGGATGCTGGCGCACCGTACCGGTGTGATCGGCCTGCCGCTGCGGCTTCTGGCCCGCGAGGTCTATGACCGAATCGTGGCCTTGCGCGGCCCCTCGGTCGTGGCGCTTGTGACTGGCGAAGAGCGTATAGTTCCCGAGCGTACGCAATACTGGGTCTGCACCGTGGAGGCGATGCCCGAGGGTATGGGCGCCGATTTCATGGCCATTGATGAGATCCAGCTGTGCGCCGATCCCGAGCGGGGTCATGTGTTCACCGATCGGTTGCTGCGCTCCCGCGGCACGCTTGAGACGCTGTTCATGGGCGCGGAAACGATGAAGCCTGCGATTGCGGCGCTGGAGCCACGGGCCCAGTTTATGCGGCGGGAGCGGTTTTCTGAACTGTCCTATACCGGATCCAAGAAGATCAGCCGCCTCAAGCCCCGCAGTGCTGTGGTCGGATTTTCGGTTGAGAATGTCTATGCCATTGCGGAACTGATCCGCCGCCAGAAGGGTGGGTGTGCCGTTGTCATGGGCGCGCTGAGCCCGCGCACGCGCAATGCGCAGGTCGAGATGTATCAGAATGGCGAGGTCGATTACCTCGTGGCCACTGATGCGATCGGGATGGGGCTGAACCTTGATGTGTCCCACGTGGCCTTCTCGGCGCTTGCGAAGTTCGACGGGCGCCGGATGCGACCTTTGGCACCCAACGAGCTGGCCCAGATCGCCGGGCGGGCAGGGCGCTACATGCAGCCCGGCAGTTTCGGAGTGACGGGCGAGGCGCAGCCGCTAGACGATCAGGTGGTCGAAGCGATCGTAAATTCACGCTTCACGCCGATCCGCAAGCTGCAGTGGCGCAATGACCGGCTTGAGTTCGGCTCGATCGACCGGCTGGTGCGGTCGCTTGAGACCCCCTCCAGCGATGAATGGCTGTCGCGGGGCCGCGAGGCTGACGACCTGGCCGCCCTGAAAGATTTGGGCGCGGTTGCCGAGGTGGCGGCACGGGTGAGCACGCCTCAGGATGTGAAACTGCTCTGGGACGTGTGCAGGATCCCCGATTTCCGTGGGATTTCCGCCGGTGAGCACGCCTCGATGCTGGAGCGGATCTTCGGCTTCCTGCACGATGGTGGCCGGGTGCCTGATGACTGGCTGGCGGGTCAGGTGTCGCGGATCGACCGCTCCGACGGAGACATCGACACTTTGTCGAAAAGGCTGGCGTATATCCGCACATGGACCTACGTGGCGCAGAGGAAAGGGTGGGTCGGTGACGAAAATCATTGGCGCGGCGAGACTCGCGCTGTAGAAGACCGCCTGTCAGACGCGCTTCATGGCGCTTTGACGCAAAGATTTGTCGATCGGCGCACCAGTGTTTTGCTGCGGCGGTTGAAGCAGAAGGAGAGCCTTGTGGCTGACGTGAATGACAAGGGCGAAGTAACGGTCGAGGACCAGATGATCGGCCGTCTGGACGGATTCCGGTTCCGACAGGACGAGAGTGCCAGTCCGGAAGAGGCGAAAACCTTGCGTCAGGCAGCGCTCAGCGCGCTGGCCCCGCATTTCAACTTGCGGGCCGACAAGTTCTACAATGCACCCGATACGGAGATGGATTTCACCGAGCAGGGCGGCCTGATGTGGGGCGAGATGGCCGTGGGTAAGCTGGTGAAGGGTGCAGACGCACTCAAGCCCGGCGTGATGCCTTTTGTTGACGAGGAAGCGGGCGCGGACGTGGCGGAGAAAGTCCGCCGCCGCCTGCAGCATTTCATCGATCGCAAGATCGCGGCCGGGTTTGAGCCGCTGATTGCAATGAGCAGGGACGAACAGCTGTCGGGGCTTGCCAAGGGCTTTGCTTTCCAGATTGTCGAGGCGCTGGGCGTCATGCCGCGTGACGCGGTTGCCGATGATGTGAAGGCGCTCGATCAGGATGCGCGCGGCCAGTTGCGCAAACATGGTGTGCGCTTTGGCCAGTTCACGATTTTCATGCCGCTGCTGCTTAAACCGGCACCGACGCGGCTCAGGCTGGTTTTGAAGTCGCTTCAGGCCGGGCTCTCGGAATTCCCGGAAGCGCCCCCGCCCGGTCTGGTCACGGTACCTGCTGTCGCGGATGCGCCGGATGGCTACTACGCGGATGCCGGGTACCGACTGGCCGGCGAGCGGGCGATCCGGATCGACATGTTGGAGCGGCTTGCGGACCAGCTGCGCGCGGAAAACAGCCGTACCGGGTTCGAGGCGAAGGCCGACATGCTCTCGATCACGGGGACAACGCTGGAGCAATTCGCGGACTTGATGGAGGGCCTGGGGTACAAGGCCGAGAAGGGTGAACGTGTGAAGGTCAAGGCCGCGCCTGCAGCGCCTGAGGCCGCGAAAGGCACCGACGAGGCCGCGCCTGCGCAGGACACCAGCTCTGATACGGTCGCCGAAACCGCCTCCGCTGAAGTGCCGGCCGAAGCTCCGGCCGAGGCTCAGGCAGAAACTCCGGCATCCGACACAGCCGCTTCTGACACAACCGCATCAGAGGCAGCCGCAGCAGACGCGGCTGACGCGCCTGAGATGGAAATCTTCTACACCTTCACATGGGGTGGGATGCGCAACGCGAAACCACGGCAGGGAGGCAAGCCCCGTGGCAAACCGCGCCCCAAGCAGGGCGGCAAGCCCCAGCGCCGTGACAAGGATCAGTCCCGCCAGTCGCGCCCGCCGAAGAAGGAAAAGGCCATCGATCCTGACAACCCGTTTGCAGCGGCGTTGATGGGGTTCAAGGACAAGTCCTGATTGTCGGAAGCCCGCGACACGATCCGGCTGGATAAATGGCTCTGGCAGGCCCGGTTCTTCAAGACCCGGACGCTTGCAGCGAAGCAGGTCAGCGGGGGTCATGTCCGGGTGAACGGCCAGAAAGTGGCCAAGGCGGCGACATCGGTCGGGCCCGGAGATACGCTGACCTTCGCACAGGGTCGCCAGATCCGCGTGATCGAGATCGTTGCGCTGGGCACACGGCGCGGACCGGCGCCGGAAGCGCAGGCGCTCTACCTCGATAAGAGCCCACCGCAGGAAACTGTTCGCGCCGCGCCATCATTCGAGGGAAAGGGTCGTCCCACAAAGAAAACACGGCGCGCACTGGACCTTTCGCGTCGTACGACGCTTGAATGATTTCGTGCTAGTGGCTAGTTAGAAGAAACCGGTTTTTTGGGACAAAGCTGATGACCTATATTGTAAACGACGCCTGCATTGCATGCAAATTTACCGACTGTGTTGAGGTCTGCCCCGTGGATTGCTTCTACGAGGGCGAGAACATGCTGGTCATCCATCCTGACGAATGCATTGACTGCGGTGTGTGTGAGCCGGAATGCCCTGCGGATGCGATCCGTCCCGATACCGAGCCGGACGCAGAGAAATGGGTCGAGTTCAACCGCAAATACTCTGAGCTCTGGCCAGTGATCATCACCAAGAAGGATCCCTTGCCGGAGGCCGAAGAGCGCGACGGCGAGGAAGGCAAGCTGGAGAAGTATTTCTCTGAGAAGCCGGGCGAAGGCGGCTAAACCCCGGGCTCAGCACAGCGGGTGCCGCGCGCCCGCGTGATCCCGCCGATGAACGATTCGTACATGTTTGCCGTTCATGCCCTTGGGAAGGCCTGATTTTCCGGCTTTTCCTGCGTCCTCAGGCCCTTAAAACGCTGTGCAAACGCAGCATTTCCAGCGGCCAGCTTTGATATTGGTCATCTTTATGTTATGTTTCCTCGTGAAAGTTGTCGTACGGACGATGCGCGAAGACACTCAGAAAGATCCGTACTTCACATAACAACAGGGACCAGATCGACCGGAGGTGCTGCCACCGGGCAATCTGTTTCGCTGCGTTCTAACTGCATCTCTAGGAGGGATGAAACTACATGAGCAAGAAGAGACAAGACTTTAACCCGGACGAATTCGTGGTCTACCCGGCGCATGGCGTTGGCAAGATCGTGTCGATTGAGGAACAGGAAGTCGCGGGCATTGAGCTGGAACTTTTCGTGATCGCTTTTGAGAAAGACAAGATGACCCTTCGCGTGCCGACCCATAAGGCGACCGAAGTGGGCATGCGCTCGCTCAGCTCTCCCGATGTTGTCTCGCAGGCCTTCACCACGCTCAAGGGCAAAGCGCGTGTTAAGCGTGCCATGTGGTCTCGCCGGGCTCAGGAATACGAACAGAAGATCAATTCCGGTGATCTGATTGCCATCGCGGAGGTCGTGCGCGACCTGCACCGCCATGGCGACCAGCGCGAGCAGAGCTACTCTGAGCGTCAGCTCTATGAAGCCGCGCTTGAGCGACTGACCCGGGAAATCGCGGTCGTGCATGGCGAGGATGAGGCCGGTGCGCAAAAGCAGATCGATGATGTTCTGATTAGCCGCGCGGCCTGACTAGGGCGCGATTACAGACAAGAACGGCGCTTTTCGGAGCGCCGTTTTTTTTGCGCCCATGTTTGGGGGCATGGTGCAGGGTGACGATTACGCCGATAGAACAAGCGTCAGCGCGGCCAGTACGAGGATTTCGCTGATCTGCTGCGTGGCACCGAGCACATCCCCGGTCTGACCGCCGATTTTGGCTGAGGCCAACCCGCCGACCACGCAGGCCCCGAGGCAAGCGGCCAGCACCAGTGCGATACCCGAGACCCCGAAGCCTGCCAGCACCAGCACAAGGGCGATAGCGCCAGCGGAAAAGGCGGTTTCCCGCGGCGGGCGTCCTGTGCTGCGGGACAATCCATCGTCGCGTGCATTTGGCAACACGGTCATTACGCCAACCATTGCCGCCCGCGACAGAACGGCGGCGGCAATCAATGAAAGCATCGTCGAGCCTGCCGCGAAGATTGCCGTGAGGGCCAGCCATCGCATAAGCAGCGTCAGGACAAGCGCAATGACGCCATAGGTTCCGATCCGGCTGTCTTTCATGATCTCGAGCCGGCGGGCCTTGTCCCAGCCACCCCAGAACCCGTCCGCGGTATCTGCCAGCCCGTCCTCGTGCATTGCGCCGGTCATCAAGATCAGCGCCGTCAGGCTTACTGCCGCCGACAGCCCCGGGATGGCACCAAGCGCGAGGGCCATCGCACCGATCAGCCCCGCTATGCCGGCGACGAGCATTCCGGCCAGCGGATAGGCCCAGGCCGCGCAAGCGGCTGGGCGCGATACGGTCCAGTCAGGATCGGGTGTTGGCAGGCGCGTTAGCAGGCTGAGCGCGACCAGAACGTCATGCGGCATCAATACCGGACCGGTGCTGTCGGTTTTGGCCATATCGTGACGTCCCTTGGTCTTTCCGCCCCCGTCTATCAGGCGTAAACAGATGCGACGGCACAATCAATCAAGAGAACAAAATGACCGCGCCTTTTTCCTCCCTCGCCTCCTTTCGGGATGTGCTCCAGAACGCCCCCGGGCCCGAAACCGCAGCCAGCGAGGCAGCCATCGCCCGCAATGCGCAATTGACGAAACCGCCCGGTGCGCTTGGTCAATTGGAAGACCTTGCGATCTGGTACGCCGGATGGCGGGGACACGAGAAGCCCGCCCTTGAGAAGCCTCAAGTTATTGTTTTTGCAGGAAATCATGGTGTGACAGCTCAAGGTGTGTCTGCCTTCCCTCCGGAAGTAACCGAACAGATGGTCCTCAACTTTCAGTATGGCGGGGCAGCCATCAACCAGCTGTCGCGGGCCTTCGGGGCGAAAATGGATGTCCATGCGCTGGATCTGAGTGCACCGACCGCCGATTTCACCCAGGACGCCGCGATGAGCGAGGACGCCTGCGTTGCGGCACTGCAAAAAGGCTGGGCTTCGGTGGACGCGGATGCGGACCTCCTTGTTACGGGCGAGATGGGGATCGGCAACACCACGTCGGCCTCGGCCATTGGCGCGGCGCTGTTCGGCGGCGATGCGGCAGATTGGACGGGACGGGGAACCGGCATCGATGATGCGGGCCTAGCGAACAAGACCCGCGTCGTGCGGGAAGGTTTGGCACGCCACGAGGCGGTTCTCAGCGATCCGCTAGAGGTCCTGCGCTGCCTTGGTGGGCGGGAACTTGCAGCCATGGCAGGAGCCATCGCCAGTGCGCGTGCCAAACGCATTCCGGTTATCCTCGACGGCTTCATCTGCACGGCTGCGGCAGCCACGCTGGAAAGGGCGGTTCCCGGCGCGCTGGATCACGCGGTGGCGGGTCATCTGTCGGCGGAGGGCGCGCATCGTCACATGCTTGATGGGTTGGGCAAGACGCCGCTTCTGTCGCTCGGCCTGCGGCTTGGAGAAGGCTCAGGCGCGGCCCTTGCCATTGGTGTTCTGAAAGGTGCCATCGCCTGCCATTCGGGCATGGCAACCTTCGCGGAGGCTGGCGTCGCTGACGGTTAGGCGCGGCTGCCCCCGGTTTGAGGAGGTGCGTCTTTCTCGGGAGCCGTGTCCTTGTCGGTATCGGGCTCTGCGCCTGACGGTTCGGCCGGGTTTTTCGGAGGGGCCGTCAGGGCGCTGACAAGGGCGGTTTCCAACTCTCGGTTGAGCTCTTTTGAGCGTTCGATAAATGCATCGTTTTCGAGAACGGGGACTTTTGGGTTCCAGACCTCCGCCAGATCGCGCATCGCTGCACGATCTATCTTGAAGAACATGACCTCCTGCTCGTGGGCCTCGTACTCGGTCAGGCCCATCGCTTCCAGAACGTAGCGCCCGGCCCGAAGGGAACTGTCGAACATCTCGCGGGTGATGAAATCGGCTCCGGCCTGGTAGAGTTCGAACGTATGAACGCGGTCGCGCGCGCGGGCGACGATGGTGATGTCGGGGCGCTCCTGACGCGCGTATTTGACCAGTCGCGTTACTGCGTCCTTGTCATCCATCGCGGCGACAAGAACCTTCGCCTTCTCAAGACCCGCAGCATGCAACAGTTCCGGGCGGGTCGGATCGCCGAAGAAACTCTTGAAGCCGAACTTGCGCATCAATTCGATCGTGCTGAGGTCGTGATCGAGCACAGTCGTCTGGAAGCCCGAATTCTTCACCAGCCGGTTGACCACCTGTCCGAAACGCCCCACGCCTGCAATGATGATCGGCTGCTGATCGTCGATCTCATCGGCGGGCTGGCCGGCGCTGCTCTCGGCCATGCGGCTCGACAGCGCGTCATATGCAATGAACAGCAGCGGTGTCAGCAGCATCGACAGGGCAATGACCAGAAGCAGGGTTTCGGACATGGCGTTGGGCAGCACGCTTTGCTGGCTGGCAAAACTGATCAGGACGAACCCGAATTCACCGGCCTGTGCCAGTGAAAGCGTGAACAGCATCCTGTCGCGCCCCCGGATCTTGAAAATCAGGGCGAGGGTGAAGAGAATCACCGCCTTGATCGCCATCATGCCAATGGTGAGGCCCACAATCGTGACCGGATCGCCAAAAAGCGTGCCAAAATTGATCCCTGCGCCCACGGTGATGAAAAAGAGGCCAAGGAGAAGGCCTTTGAACGGCTCGATATCCGCCTCGAGCTCGTGGCGGAACTCACTGTTGGCCAGAACGACACCGGCCAGAAACGTGCCAAGCGCGGGTGACACGCCCACCATCAGCATCAGAACCGCGACGCCAACGACAAACAGGAGCGACACAGCGGTATACATTTCCCGCAGGCGCGCCCAGTGGATGTAGCGGAAGATAGGGCGGGTCAGGTAATGACCGCCCAGAACGATGACCACAATTGCGGCCAGAGTGACCAGCGTCACGCCCCATCCGGGCAGGTCCCCGATCAGCGAGCTCAGCGCATCGGGGGCGTGATGGGCGTCTTCGGTGTGTGTTTTCGTATCATCGAGCCCGCCGTCTCGGTTGTTTAGCCCCGGGATGGCCAGCAGTGGCAGGAAGGCCAGCATCGGGATAACCGCGATGTCCTGCGTCAGGAGAACCGAGAAGGCAGAGCGTCCGCCGCCGGTCTGGATCAGATTTTTCTCGTTCAGGGTCTGTAGCACGATCGCGGTTGAGGAAAGCGCGAAGATTAGACCAATCGCCAGCGATATCGTCCAGGGCTGACCAAGCGCAGAGGCGGCGGCATATATCAACCCGGTCGTGACGACCACCTGCAACCCGCCCAGCCCGAGCAATCTGTGGCGCATATCCCAGAGCGACCGCGGTTCCAGCTCCAGCCCGATTAGGAACAGCATCATAACGACGCCAAACTCGGCAAAATGTTGCAAATCTACAGTTTCGGAGCCCACCAGTCCGCCGATGGGGCCAATAATGATGCCTGCAGTCAAGTAGCCAAGGACGGATCCAAGGCCCAGTCTGACCGCCAGCGGCACCGCAACGCAGGCCGCAAGAAGATAGATCGTTGCTTGAAAGAGGAAGCTTTCCATCGGGTAAATCCGTGTCGCTGCGCAAGGGGCAGGTTAGTCCCAATCCTTACGTTGGCAAGGGTCCGTCTGCCTTGAATTGGTCCAGAACGATCTGGCTGTGAACCCGTGCGACGCTGGGGTGGGGCAAGAGCACGT
>JABDPP010000299.1 GCA_013042765.1 Litoreibacter sp. | reverse complement strand
CGACGGCGGCCCGGGCGAGTTGACCTGGGGTGGCCTCTAGCTTGCTTTCCAGACGTTCGAGTAGCGTGAAGGCGTCGGCGGTTGAACCCGCGAACCCGGCAACCACATCCATCCCGCCCGGCGACAGACGACGGACTTTCTGGGCTGTGCCTTTGATCACGGTCTGGCCAAGGCTGACCTGACCATCGCCTGCAACAACGACCTTACCGTTCTTGCGAACGCCGATGATGGTTGTGCCGTGCCAGCCCGGAAATTTTTCGTCAGCCATACCACTCTCCTCTATCCTCAAAGACATATAGGCAGGGATTTCGCCTGCTGCAAAACGCAAAAAAGCCCCGGCGCTGTGTCCGGGGCTTTTCAGGAGCTCTGTTTGGTTAGTCGAGTTTGCGCTCAACCTCTTCCCGCTCGAAGATCTCGATGACGTCGGCGGGGCGAATGTCGTCATAGGCTTCAAACGCCATACCGCATTCCTGTCCGGACTGGACCTCAGCGACCTCGTCCTTGAAACGCTTCAGCGTCTTGAGAGTGCCTTCGTGGATCACAACGTTGTCGCGCAACAAGCGAACACCAGCGGATCTGCGGGCCACGCCCTCGGTCACGAGACAACCTGCAACCTTGCCGACGCCGGTAACCTTGAAGACTTCCTTGATCTCGGCGTAACCGATGAAGTTCTCGCGGATCTCGGCAGACAGAAGACCGGAAGCGGCCTGCTTAACGTCGTCCACAAGGTCGTAGATCACCGAATAATAGCGGATCTCCACACCCTTCTGGTTGGCGGCGTTACGTGCGGGTGCGTTGGCTCGGACGTTGAAGCCGAAGACCGGCGCGCCGGACGCTTCGGCCAGACCGATATCGCTTTCCGTGATGGCGCCCACACCGGAATGCAGGACGCGGACGCGAACCTCCTCATTGCCGATCTTCTCCATCGCCTGAACGATGGCTTCGGCGGAGCCCTGGACGTCAGCCTTCACGAGGATCGGCATCTCTGTCAGATTCTCGTCATCCTTGGCCTTTGCCATGAGCTGTTCCAGCGTGGTCGCTGCACCAGCTGCGGCGCGCTTGTCCTTCGCTGCTTTTTCACGATAGGTGGCGATTTCCCGGGCCTGCGCCTCGGTTTCGACAACGTTCAGAACGTCGCCTGCTTCGGGCGTACCGTTCAGACCGAGGACTTCGACCGGAACCGACGGGCCGGCTTCTTTCACGCGGTCGCCCTGATCGTTGATCAGTGCGCGAACCTTACCGAATTGCTCACCCACAACGAAGATATCGCCCTGACGCAGCGTGCCGTTCTGAACCAGAACGGTGGCAACGGGGCCGCGACCCACATCAAGCTGGGCTTCGATAACAGCACCCGAGGCGGAGCGATCAGGATTGGCCTTCAGTTCGAGAATCTCCGACTGAAGCGCGATTGATTCCAGCAGCTCATCCAAACCCTGGCCTGAAATCGCGGACACCTCGACGTCCTGAACCTCGCCCGACATCTTCTCAACGATCACCTCGTGCTGGAGAAGATCGGTGCGGACCTTGTCTGGATTGGCATCCGGCTTGTCGACCTTGTTGATCGCCACGATCATAGGCACCTTCGCCGCTTGCGCGTGGTTGATCGCCTCGATGGTTTGGGGCATCACAGCATCGTCAGCTGCGACCACAAGAACAACGATATCAGTAACTTGAGCACCACGGGCACGCATGGACGTAAACGCAGCGTGGCCGGGCGTGTCGAGGAACGTCAGTTTGGTCCCATCCTGATCCACCTGGTAGGCACCGATATGCTGGGTGATCCCACCGGCTTCTCCGGCGGTGACTTTCGCGTTCCGGATCGCATCCAGAAGCGATGTCTTGCCGTGATCAACGTGACCCATGACGGTGATGACCGGCGGCCGTGGCAGCAGGTCTTTCTCGTTATCTTCTTCAACCGTGATGACATCTTCGACGTCAGAGTCGGAAACGCGAACGACGTTGTGGCCAAACTCCTCGATGATCAGTTCCGCGGTATCCGCGTCAATCGTCTGGTTCTGCGTCGCCATGATGCCGTTTGTCATCAGGGATTTCACAACATCTGCGACACGCTCGGCCATCCGGTTCGAAAGTTCCTGAACCGTAATCGCCTCGGGCAGTTTAACGTCGCGCACGATCTTCTCACGTTCGACAGAGCCACCCATCGCTTTTTGACGCGCACGCTCCTGCTTACGCTTCATGGCGGCCATGGACTTCTGCCGCCCACCTTCACCACCGGCCAGAGCCTGGTTCAGGGTAAGCTTGCCAGACCGGCGGGCATCGTCACGACCCTTGCCCTTGTTGCGATCACGATCGTCGCGCTCCTTGCGTGGAGCTGTCGAGGGTTTCGGCGCGCTACGCGGGCTGGCTGCAGGTGCAGGCGGAGTTGGTTCAGCTTGAACGGCAGAGGCGCGTGTTTTCGCTTCCTCGGCTTCACGGACCTTGCGCGCGTCATCCTCGGCCTTCTGGCGGGTGCGTTCTTCGCGTTCGCGCTCTTCACGCTCTTTCGCTTCGGCCTCTGCGCGGCGTCTCTCACGATCCGCCGCACGCTTTTCTTCTTCTTCGACGCGACGCTTCTGGTCCTCGACTTCCTGGTGTTTCGCAGCCTGAAGGGCCTTCATCCGGCGTTCCATCTCCGCGTCGGAAATGCCTGCAGGACGTTTCGAAGGATCGCCTTTCGCTGGCGCGCCTGTCCCGGCTGTTTTCGTAGCACCGGGCTTTGGAACGACAACGCGTTTGCGCTTCGTTTCCACCACCACGTTCTTGGTCCGCCCGTGGCTGAAGCTCTGCTTCACATTCCCGGGACGTCCAGCCCCGCCACCACGAAGGCCCAATGGTTTTTTGCCGTCACTATCGCTCATGCGTCGTCTTTTCCTTTCGGGTGGACGTTCCACCACTTTTTTCACGGAGACCCGCGAGACGTTTGGCCTCAGTAACAACCTGTTTACTGAGTCCCCCCGCCGTTAAGGCGCCATGTATCACACTTTCGCGGCCGAATGCCAAACCCAATTCCTGAGAAGTCAAACAGCCGATAAAAACATCTTTTCCGGGCGGCGAGCGCAGCTTCGACTTTCCACGCTCAGACCCATCACTTGCCTGAAGCAGAACACGTGCGCGTTCCGTCTCCAGAAGACCCTTTACCTTTTCGTATCCGGTTATCGCCTGACCGGCTTTCCGGGCCAGCGAGATCAGGTCGATAACCCGCCGGGCCAGCGCATCCTCAACCTGTCCAAGCAGATCGTCGGGTATCGCGACCTGCGTTTTTGCTGAACGGGAGAAGGCCTTTTTCTTGATGGCCTGCTCCAAAGCGACACGACCCGCCGATACCCAAATTCCACGTCCTGGCAGCTTTCCCATGATATCGGCAACGATCTGCCCGTCTGGCCCGACCACAAAGCGGATCATCTTGGCCGGATCGCAAACCTCTCCGGTTGCGATGCAGCGCCGCTCAGGACCTTCCAACGATTTATCTCGACCGCCGCGGCTCATAGCCCGGATCTCCGAGGCCTGAGATCAGGCCTCGGCCTCCTGTGCGTCTTCGGTTTCTTCCGCCGTCTCGTTCTCTTCCGAGACGAGGTCGGCAGGATCAACCCAACCCAACTGGATACGCGCCGTCATAACAAGCGTCTGGGCTTCTTCAAGGGAAACGTCAAACTTCTCCAGAACACCGTCATCCTTGACACGCTCGCCATCGACCGTTGTCCAGCCGCCAGCCAGTTCCCAGTCGGCACAGGTTGCGAAATCCTCGAGCGTTTTCACGTCGTCTTCGGCCAGTGCCTCTACCATTTGGGGTGTCAGTCCCTCGAATTCAATCAGGCTGTCCTCGGCGCCAAGCTCGCGCGCGTGCTCCAGCGCCTTTTTGTTCTGTGCTTCAAGGAAGTCACGGGCACGGGCTTGGAGCTCGCTGGCAGTGTCTTCATCTACACCATCGATGATCAGAAGCTCGTTGACATCGACATAGGCAACTTCCTCAAGCGAGGTAAAGCCTTCGGAGACCAGAAGCTGGGCAAAGAACTCGTCGAGATCGAGTGTCTCGATGAAGAGCTTCGTGCGCTCCTCGAACTCGGCCTGACGACGCGCGCTCTCCTCTTCTTCGGTCATGATGTCGATATCGAGACCAGTCAGCTGTGATGCCAGGCGCACGTTCTGACCACGACGGCCGATGGCCAGCGACAGCTGCTCTTCGGGAACAACGACCTCGATCCGTTCGGCTTCCTCGTCGAGCACCACTTTCGTGACCTCGGCAGGCTGCAGAGCGTTCACAAGGAATGTTGGCTGGTCTTCGTTCCACGGAATGATGTCGATCTTCTCACCCTGAAGCTCGTTGACCACTGCCTGAACGCGCGAGCCGCGCATACCAACGCACGCGCCGACCGGGTCGATCGAGTTGTCGTAGGAAATCACAGCGATCTTCGCGCGGGAGCCCGGATCACGGGCCACGGCTTTGATCTCGATAATGCCGTCATAAATTTCCGGAACTTCCATCTTGAACAGCTCGGCCATGAATTCTGGCGCGGTGCGCGAAAGGAAGATCTGCGGCCCGCGCGGTTCGCGGCGCACATCCTTGATGTAGACACGGATCCGGTCGTTCGGGCGATAGGCTTCGCGGCCGATCTTCTCGTTGCGGCGCAGGATCGCCTCACCACGTCCGATGTCCACGATTACGTTGCCGTATTCCTCACGCTTGACCAGACCATTGATGATCGTGCCGGCGCGGTCCTTGAATTCCTCGTACTGGCGATCACGCTCGGCTTCGCGAACCTTCTGCAGGATCACCTGCTTCGCGGATTGCGCCGCAATCCGGCCCATCTCGACCGGGGGAACCTCGTCAACGATCGTGTCGCCAACCTGGGGATCTTCAAGATACTGCTTAGCGTCCGCAACATTCAACTCGGCGCGGTCGTTCTCGATCGCGTCATCTTCGACAACGGTGCGAACCCGGGTGAAGGTCGCTTTTCCGGTCTTACGGTCGATGGACACACGGATGTCCAGCTCTGCGCCGTAACGGGATTTCGCGGCCCGGGCGAGGCTCTCTTCCATCGCTTCGACGACCAGTTCCGGGTCGATCATCTTTTCGCGGGCAACGGCTTCTGCGGTTTGCAGCAGTTCCAGCTGGTTGGCGGATGTAATTGCCATCTTAGTTTTCTCCTTCGCCATCAACGATGGTTTGCACTTCGTCGAATTGTGTTTCGTCTATCTCGCCGGCGTCTTTGCGGCTCTTCAGAACATCGCGGATCAGCTCATCCGTCAGGACCAGCTTCGCATCGGACAGCCAGTCGAATTTGAGGCCGATCGTGCCCTCTTCGATCGTGACCAGGACCTCGTCGCCGTCGGTCCCGGCCAGCTCGCCTTTGAAGCGGCGGCGACCATCTATCATTTCGTCCGTTTCGATCTTGGACTCGTAGCCTTGCCAGGTGTCGAAATCCTTGATCCGGGTCAGGGGTCGGTCGATGCCGGGGGACGAAACCTCGAGATTGTATTCTTCCACGATCGGATCCTCGACATCGAGGACCGCGGACAGGGCCGTTGAGATCTTGGCGCAGTCATCGACCTCGATCCCGCCCTCGGGCTTTTCGGCCATGACCTGCAGCGTATGGGTCTTGCCGCCCATCAGCCGGATCCGCACGAGTTCGTAGCCCATACCCTCGATAATGGGTTGGGCGATCTCGGCCAGACGACGGTCGATGGCAGCTTTTGCGATCAGGTCGGACATATGCCTCTCAAGCACAAAAAAACGGGCGCGCGGCCCGTCGATGTTTCCCGGTGGAGCACCGGGTTTGGACCCCAGCGCGCCGCTGTTGAGAGGGATATAAGCATAGCGCTGTGAGTCTGCAAGAGTTGATTGGGGGCAGGGTCAGTCGTCTGACCACCCCTTGTCGCGATGGGTTCCGTCGCAATAGGGCTTGTTTCCCGACAGGCCGCAGCGGCACAGCACGTATTTGTTCTTTGTACCACCCTCGCCGGGTTCTGGGTCCGCGATCTCGCAGCCGGTAACCCAGTAGGGTCCATCCTTCTGGATCACCACATCGGCGCGCTCTTCCAGCAACTGCGCTGCGCTTTCGCCGGAGCGGGCAATCTGAAGCGCACCGGACGGGCAGGCGCGCACGACTGCTTCAAGCCCTTCGGTCGTCGCGTTGTCCGGTTGGATCCATGGCCGCGCGTTCGGGTCGAAGGCTTCCGGCGCCAAACGGACGCACTCGGCGGCATGCGAACAGACTAACGGATTGTAGAGCACCGCGACCTTGTTGCCTTCGTAGGAGTAAACCCTGTCGCGCCCGGCAGGTTCGCCGCCACTGCTTTCAAACCCGATCTTGTTATGGGTTCCGTCACAAAAGGGCTTGTTGCTGCTGGCGCCACACCGGCAGAGGGCCATGACCTCCTTGACCTCAACCGCCTCGCCAGTCGGGCCGGTTAAGGATCGGGCGCCTTTGATCAGGAGCGGGCCATTTTCACGGGTCTCGATTACAGGCTTCTTGGTCATGATGAGATCCTCCTGACTCACAAGCTAGGGGGGGAACGAACCCTGTCAAAATCACATTTCAAATAAAGAACGCCCCGCGGGATGGCGGGGCGTTCCAAATCTCAGATCGTGGAGGTCAGCTTAAGCGAACCACCAGCGCTCCATCAGGCGCGAGCTGTCCATCTGGAACACGTTTCCGATCGTGCCGGAGTTGGTGAGCTTGGTGGAATGCGCATCAACATAGTTGGCATACATCGGTATCACGGTGCCGCCTTCGGCAGACATCAGCATCTGCATCTCGTGATACATGTCCTTCCGCTTGCCGGAATCGAGCTCGGCGCGGGCGGTCAGGAGAAGTTCCTGGAACCGTGCGTTTTCCCAGCTCGTGTCATTCCACGGCACACCGGATTCATATGCGGTGGAGAACATCCAGTCCTCGGTCGCACGACCCGACCAGTAGCATGCACACCATGGCTTTTTCAGCCAGACGTTGGACCAGTACCCGTCAGCAGGTTCCTGCACCACGTTGATGTTGATGCCGGCGCCCTTCGCGGAGGCCTGGTAGAGCTGCGCTGCGTCAATTGCACCCGAGAAGGCAGCGTTGGATGCCGACAGGTCGATGTTGAGCGAGTCCATGCCAGCCTCTTTGAGGTAGAACTTGGCCTTGTCCAGATCGTACGCGTTCTGTTCGAGATCTTCGTAGTAGTATTGGTTTGCCGGCCCGATCGGGTGGTCATTGCCAACTTTGCCGTGGCCGAGCAGGATCTTGTCGACCAGTTCCTGACGATTGACAGCATGCTTGAGGGCGCGGCGGACGTTGACGTTGGTGAAGGGGTCAACATTGGTCAGCATCGGGAAGGTGTAGTGCTGGTTGCCTGTCACCTCGAAGATGTTGATCGCCGGGTTGGCTTTGAGAAGCGCTTCGGTCTTGACGTCAACACGGTTCACCGCGTCGACCTGACCGGTCATCAGCGCGTTCATCCGAGCCGAGCTGTCGTTGATCGCGATTGCTTCGATCTCGTCGAACCAGCCTGCCGACCCATCTTTGTAGTGGTTCTCGACGCGCTTGCCGACAAACCGGACGCCCGGGTCGAAAGATTCAACACTGTATAGGCCGGTGCCGATGCCTTTTGCGATAGCTTCCTCAACCTGACCGGCGGGGAACATCAGGATGTGGTAGTCGGACAGAAGGAACGGGAAGTCAGCGTTGCCAGCGGCAAGCGTCATCTGGACTTCGTGCTCGCCCAGCTTCTTCATCTCGGAGATGGCGGAGACGATCGGCTTGGCGGCGGATTTCGCGCCTTCAGCAGTGTGCATGTTGAGCGACTCGATCACGTCGTCCGCGCCAAACGCCTTGCCATTGTGGAAGGTCACGCCCTGGCGCAGCTTGAACGTCCAGGTCTTGGCGTCCGCACTGGCTTCCCAGCTTTCTGCAAGCTCGCCCTTGAGCTGGCCGTCTGCGCCCACCTCGGTCAAGCAATCGAACACACAGCCGTGGGCACACATGATCATGAAGCTGTCGGAATGGGTACGGCCGTCCCAGCTGTCGGATGTGTTCGCACCGGCGAGGCCAAGCCGCAGGCGACCGCCTTTTTTGGCCTGAGCACGAACGGGCAGGCCCGTTGCGGCCAGAACACCGGCGGCAACACCGGTTTTCAGAAGACCGCGTCTGCTAATTTGTGACATTGAGTATTCTCCCAGTTAGAGTGTGACGGTTTCATCCGCCATGGATTGCCACCCGCCATCCCATACGGAGCGGGGGTGATTCGAATTACATCTTATCAACTGCTGCATCACCGATGTTATCAACTCCTCTGCTCTCAAGCAGATTTGTAAGCCAGTCCGGATCCATCTCTGGAACGGAGCTAAGCAACAGATCGGTGTAGGGGTGATGGGGCGGCTGGAACATCTCGAGCTTGGGGCCCTGTTCCACAACCCGTCCATCCTTCATCACAACCACTTCATCGGCGATTGCGCGGACCGTGGCCAGGTCATGGGTGATGAACATGTAGCTCAGACCAAGTTCATCCTGCAGCCTTGCGAGGAGCTTCAGGATCCCTTCGGCCACGAGTTGGTCGAGCGCGCTTGTGACCTCGTCGCAAATGATAAATTTTGGCTCTGCAGCGAGCGCTCGGGCGATCCCGATGCGTTGTTTCTGACCGCCGGATAGCTCTGACGGCAGACGGTCGATGTACTGGGTTGGCTCCAGTTCGATCTCTGCCAGCAACTCTTCGACGCGCTTGCGGCGCTGCGGCCCGGTCAAACCCATGTAGAACTGAACCGGCCGGCCAATAATCTCGCCGATCGTCTTGCGTGGGTTAAGGGCCGTATCGGCCATCTGGTAGATCATCTGGGCCTGACGCAGCTGCATCTTGTTGCGCTTGCGGTAATCCAGAGGAAGCGCCTCGCCCATGTATTCGATATGCCCGATCCGTGGTGGCAGAAGACCGGTGATGCAGCGCGCGGCTGTTGATTTACCGGACCCGGATTCACCCACGACGGCAACGGTGCGCCCTTCGTGCATGTCAAAGCTGATATCGTGCAACACGTCGACCTTGCCGTAGGCGGCGGTGACGTTCTTGACGCTGATCACCGGTGTCGCGCCGGTCTGAACCGCGGGTTTGGTCGGGCGCTCGAAACTCCGCACCGCCCAGAGCGACTTGGTATAGTCCTCTTGCGGAGCCGAGAGCATCGTGCGGGTATCGGCCTCTTCCACCTCGTCACCCTTGAGAAGGACTTTGATCTTGTCTGCCATCTGGGCAACCACTGCCAAGTCGTGGGTGATATAGATCGCAGCGGTATCAAACTGCTCGACGATATCTCGGATCGCGGCGAGGACTTCGATCTGAGTGGTCACGTCAAGCGCGGTTGTCGGCTCGTCAAAAATGATCAGATCAGGACGGCAGGCCATAGCCATCGCGGTCATCGCACGTTGCAACTGCCCGCCGGAAACCTGATGCGGGTAACGGAAGCCGATCTCTTCAGGGTTTGGCAGGCGAAGGCGCTCGTAAAGCTCGATTGCGTCTGCCTCGGACTCCTTGCGTCCCGAAACACCGTGCTGGACGGGCGCTTCGGTGTGCTGGTCGATCAGTTTATGCGCCGGATTGAAACTGGCGGCCGCAGATTGGGCCACATAGGCGATCCGTTTTCCAAGCAGCCCGCGTTTGACCGCGGCAGATGCGGTGACAAGGTTGACCCCGTCGAATTCGACACTGCCAGCCGATATTCTGACCCCGTCCCGGGTAAAGCCCATTGCGGCGAGGCCAACGGTCGATTTGCCTGCCCCTGACTCGCCAATCAGGCCCAGGACCTCGCCCTTGTTCAGATCAAGATCGACCCCGTTGATGATCGGGTTCCAGACCTCGTCAGACCTGCCTTCGATTTTCAGGCCACGGATTTTGAGTAGTGCGCTCATTCTTTCAGCCCCGAGGACTTGTGCAGCATCCAGTCCACCACGAAGTTCACGGCGACCGTCAGCAGTGCGATTGCGCCTGCAGCCAGAAGTGGGGTGACGGCCACTTGCGGTGCGAAGGCTGCGAAGTTGATGAACTGTGCGAGGTCACGCACCATCGTTCCCCAGTCAGCCAGCGGCGGCTGGATCCCCACGCCGAGGAAGCTCAGCGATGCGATGGTCAGGAATACGAAGCAGAACCGCAGGCCGAACTCCGCCAGAAGCGGTGCGGTTGCGTTGGGAAGGATTTCCCGGAAGATCAGGTAGGTGAGGCCTTCGCCGCGGAGCTTTGCAGCTTCGATATAATCCATCACCACGATGCTCGAGCCCACTGCGCGGGCAAGGCGGAAGACCCGTGTGGCGTCGATTACAGCGATGATCACGATCATGAAATAGGTCAGTGGGATGCCGATCTGATTTGACCAGACCGAGGCGATTGTCATCAAGAGCAGCGCAAAGATCAGCGATGGGATTGCCATCAGCGCATCAACCGCGCGCGACAGCAACTGGTCGAGCCATCCGCCCAGTGTCGCGGCAAGAAATCCGAGCGATCCGCCGAGCAGGAAGGCGAGACATGTGGTAGCAAACGCGATTCCGACCGTATTCTGGGCGCCGTAGATCAGGCGTGAAAGGATATCACGTCCGATCTGGTCGGTACCGAGCGGAAAGTCTGGGTTGCCGCCCAGAGCCGGATCGCCGCCCGGAACCACATTGGCGGCGCCAAGTATCTCTTCCTGACCATAAGGCGCGATCGGCCCCACGAAATACATGATGATCATTCCGATCAGGATGAAGGCGAAAGCCGCGGCGGATGTCGCCGCAGGCTTGTCGCCGCCGATCCTGCGCAGGATCTCCGAGATAGCCAGCCCGATGATCCCCACGATCACGATCGAGCTGACTGCGATCTGTCCGGCGAACAGCGCGACGAAGGCATAGGCGAAGATAATGACGATGCCGAAGGAGGCTGTCAGTGGCATTTGCCGGAACATCTTCTTGCTGCCTTCCGTACCGAACTTGGTTCCCAGAACCCGGAAGAAATAGGCCATGATCGAAAAAGCGACGAAGCCGTGGATTGCGATGAAGAAGAAGAAATACTTGTTTTTCTCCGCGGGATCCGCCTGCTGGCCGCTCACGTAGGTATAGGCGATCCATGCAAGCAGCAGGAAGCTGCCGACATAGCCTGCGGCGACACTCACAGTCATGTCGCGGAAGTAGGGTGCATTCCCAGTAGCTGTCTGTCCAACGAAGCGGAACAGCCAGCCGCCGGCCGTGACTGCGATGACAAGAGCTACAATCCAGATCAGGAGGCTCATTTCGGGTGCCTCAGGCGCGGGTTCGAGATGATGGAGAGGATATCCGCCAGAAGGTTAAGCAGGATATAGGCCGCGGCGAAGATCAGGCAGCAGGCCTGCACCACGGGAATGTCACGTATCTTCACGCTGTCCACGAAGAGCTGGCCGATGCCGGGGTAGACGAAGACCACCTCAACCACGACCACGCCAGTGATCAGGTAAGCAAGGTTTAGAGCCACGACGTTGATGATCGGCGCCAGCGCGTTGGGAAGCGCGTGCTTGATTATGACCCGCATCGGCGACAGACCCTTCAGCCTTGCCATCTCGATATAGGGGCTCGCCAGAAGGTTAATGATTGCGGCGCGTGTCATCCGCATCATCTGGGCCGTGACCGCAAGGGTCAGCGTCAGGGCCGGTAGCATGGTCTTCTCGAGGCGATCGCCAAAGGGCATACCCTCGTAGATATTCGACAGCGACGGGAAGATCGGGTTCATAACGGCCAGAAACAGGATCAGGACATAGGCGAGGAAGAACTCCGGCGAGGAGATCGAGCTCAGCGTGAAGATATTCATCGACCGGTCGAATGCCGAGTTACGATAAAGTGCAGTCAAAATACCAAGTATGATGGAGATCGGAACGGCGATAGCGGCGGTTACGCTGGCCAGGAACATCGTATTGCGAAAGCGCGGTGCGATCTGCTCGGCCACCGAACCAAGACCGCTGCCGGTCTCACTGCCGGTGAAACTGCTGAACAGAGCCTGGCTCATCGAGGTGCCGAGATCACCCTGAACGGCGCCCCCCAGCCATTCGAGGTAGCGCAGAACCGGATGCTTGTTGAGACCAAGCTCTTCCCGGATTGCGGCCACGGCTTCGTCGGTGGCGCCCTGACCGAGGATCGCCTGCGCGAAATCACCGGGCAGGAGATTGACGGCTGTGAAGATAATAATTGAAACGACAAAGAGGGTCACGAGACCCAGCAGCAGCCGCTGAATGATGATACGCAATAGTCCGGGCACGTGGTCCGTTACTTCCCTGAAGTCTTTTTATTGAGGCCAGCGTAACGACTGAACGCCATCTGTAAAGCTTATGCTTCGTTTTTCCTCAAGCCGGGCTGTGAGCGGATCAGAGATTATATCTTTGGGGATGATCGCGAATCCGGTCTGTCGTGCTGATCAGTTCCGCGGTGATTCCGGGTTCCGACAGGGCGTGGCCGGCCGCACGTATCATGCGCAAATCAGCCTTGGCCCAGCCGTCGGCGAGCATGCTGGCAGATAGCGGCGGGCAGATCATGTCGTAGCGCCCCTGCACAATCGTTGCGGGAATATGCTCGATCATGTCGCGGTTCATCATGATCTGACCGTCTGATTCAAGAAAACCACGGTTCGTGAAATAGTGGTTCTCCAGCCGCGCGAAGGCACGGGCGTAATCAGAGGGGCTTTCGCCGACCGCACCATCGCTGTTCATCGCGGCGAGCGCGTTTTCCCATCCGGCCCATGCGCGCGCGTAGCGTGCTTCAAGTGGCATATCGCCGGAGAACAGGCGTCGGTTGTACGCGGCGATCATGTCGCCCTTCTCGTCATCGGGTATGAGGGCAGCGAATCGTTTCCAATGCTCGGGGAAGAATGCGCCGGCCCCGCCGCCATAGAACCAGTCTAGTTCTCGCTGGGTCATCAGGAACACGCCGCGCAGGATCAGGTAGGTGACAAAATCCGGGTGGCGCTGGGCATAGAGCAAGGCCAGCGTCGCCCCCCAACTGCCGCCAAAGACGATCCAGCGATCAATGTCGAAGGTGGTGCGGATCTTCTCGATATCGCGAATGAGGTGCCATGTGGTATTATTCTCGACGCTGGCATGCGGGCGCGATCGTCCACAGCCGCGCTGGTCGAAGAGGAAGATTCGGTAGGTGGACGGATCGAAATAGCGCCGCATTGCAGGGCTGCAGCCGCCGCCCGGCCCGCCATGCAGGACGACGACCGGAATGCCGTCGGGATTGCCGCATTGCTCCACGTAAACCCGATGGCCATCGCCCACATCCAGCATGCGCTGGTCAAACGGGTCGATCGACGGGTAGAGCAGCGCAGCCGCGCGCTTTTGTCCTGCCGTTTTGTCCATAGTGCCCTATATAAAGCGTCGAAGCCGAGGATCCATGAAATACCCCCTTAAAGAGGTTCAGTTCCGATGACCACCACCGTCGATGCATCCGAGATTGCAAAATTCGAGGCCATGGCCGCCGAGTGGTGGGATGTGAATGGAAAATTCAAACCTCTCCACATGCTCAACCCTTGCCGGCTGGACTATATCACAAACCAGGTCGCCGCGGAATTTGACCGTGACCTGAAGCAGAGAGACCCTTTCGCCGGGCTGCGCATTCTCGATATTGGCTGCGGTGGCGGTCTGCTGAGCGAACCGATGGCGCGGCTGGGCGCTGACGTGGTCGGTGCGGATGCCGCTGAACGCAATATTCCAGTGGCAAAAGTACATGCGGAGCAATCCGGCCTCGAGATTGATTACCGGCATACCACGGCGGAGGCGCTCGCTGCGGCGGGTGAGCAATTTGACGTGGTTCTTAATATGGAAGTCGTGGAGCACGTGGCGGACCCGCTCGCCTATCTGACCGCCTGCCAGCAACTGCTCAAACCGGGCGGTTTGATGGTCTGTTCCACCATCAACCGCAATCCGAAGAGCTACATGATGGCGATCATCGGGGCGGAGCACATCATGCGCTGGCTTCCCAAAGGCACCCATGAATGGAACAAGTTCATCACCCCCGATGAGCTTTGCGACCTGATTACGCGGTCTGGTCTTGAGCCGGTTGACCGCAAGGGGTTCGTTTTCAACCCGATCGCATGGAGCTGGTCGCTCTCCGATCGTGACCTGTCCGTGAATTACGTAACGGCGAGTGTGAAACTTTCTGCCTGAGCAGTCTTAGCCCAGCTCGCCGAGCTTGACGCGCAAGTCGCGGAGCACGGGGAGAACCGCGCGCACTTTTTCGGTGCCGACATTTTCAACCAGTTCAGCGATGATCGGCGCGATAACCTCCAGCGCGGCGTCACGCGCGCGGCGTCCTGCGGGACTGATTACGACCTGTTTGCGCCGCGCGTCCTCCCAGTCGGGGTTAATATGGATGTGACCCGCCCACTCCAGCTTGTGCAACGTGTTGGTGATTGCACCCTTCGAGAGATTGAAGGTGCGGGCCAACTGTGCCGGTGTGCGGGGTTCCGTGGCGCGGGCGAGATAATTCAACACAGAGAAATGCGACAGCTCCATGCCCTTGGGAAGGGTCTTGGACAGCAGGTTGCGCGCCAGTTGGTCGGCGGTGAACATTTCGCTGAAAAGCGCGACGGCAAGAGGATCGTTTTCTGAGCTCATGACAACGGAGTATATGGCCGATCGTGAAGAAGGGACGGGACACGCTGTCGCGCAGCGCCGATTTCCTTCAGATCAAGATCGATACAGGTCACTCCGGGATCGGTTCCCATATCCAGAAGTACCTCCCCCCAAGGGGCGACAGCCAGCGCATGCCCGTAGGTTTTGCGCGGTTTTGCAGAGCCGGAGGAATGTGTGCCGGTTTGCGCAGGCGCGAGGATGAAGCACCCGGTCTCGATCGCGCGGGCGCGAAGCAGCGTTTCCCAATGGGCTTTTCCCGTCGCCGGTGAAAATGCCGAAGGGACCGTGATCATCTCGGCCCCGGCCTTCGCAAGATCGCGAAACAGATGCGGGAAACGCAGATCGTAGCAGATCGTCATGCCGATCGCGCCAATCTCCGTTCTGGCCAGAACCGCCCGGTCCCCGGGTCGGTAACCTTTCGATTCGTGATAGGCTTCCGTCTCTGAGATATTCACATCGAACATGTGGATCTTGTCATATTGATCTGCGATCTCCCCGTCGGGTCCGATCAGGAAAGAGCGATTGGCAAAACGTCCGTCCGCGTCATTGGTTTTGATTGCAAGCGAGCCGATCAGGATCCAGATGCCAAGGTTGGCCGCTTCCGCCCGAAGCGCCGTCAGCGTGGGATCGTCGTCCTGGAAATGCAAAACCTGATCCTGGTGCGCGCGTGACATGGAAATGCAGTTGGTCACTTCCGGGGTCAGCACGAACTGCGCCCCGTCCTTTGCGGCGGCGCGGATGAACTCGAGAGTTACAGGCAGGTTTGCGGCTGGATCATCCGAGACGTTCAGCTGGCACAGTCCGACGCGCACCGGTCAGGCCGCTAGAAGCTGGTCCAGTTTCCCGGCATTTTCCAGCGCGTAGAGTTCGTCACATCCACCAATTGCATCGCCATTGATGAAGATCTGAGGAACGGTGCGGCCACCATTTGAACGTTCCATCATTTCGGCACGGCGATGCGGCTCGCGGCTGATATTTGTTTCCTGAAAGGAAATTCCCTTGTGGCTCAGCAAGCGCTTTGCGGCATGGCAATAGCCGCAGAAAGGGGAGGAATAGATTTCAACCGTGACCATCTTGTGAGTTCCTTTTGGCGTTCTGACCGTCAATATAGGAACTCAGGGGCCTTTCGCAACGCGTGCCAGCACGGTTACATCGACGCAGCTTGCTCCTGCCTCCTGACAGGCCAGTGTGCAGGCCATCAGCGTCGCGCCCGAGGTCATCACATCATCCACCAAAAGCACGTTCCGACCCTTGAGTTCGGCCCCGTTTGTTCGGTGCGGATGGATGCTGCCTTTAAGCCGGGCGAAACGCTCTTCGCGGGAGGTGCCGTCGAGGCTGGCTGTATTCTGAGAGCGGCAAAGCGCGTCGGGCAAAACCTGGTAACCGGCTGTGCGTGCGAGATGGGTCGCGAGCAAAGCCGACTGGTTGAAGCGACGCCTTAGAAGTCGCTTCCAGTGCAACGGAACCGGTACGACAACGGTCCCAGGTCGCAAGTCTGGGAGGACACGCAGCATCCAGTGCGCTGCAGATCGTGCCAGTTCCGTGCGATCGCCATGTTTCAGAGCCAGCACAAGACGGCGTCCGTTTTTCTCATAAAGGAAAGCGGCGTATCCCCGGCGCCAAGGGCGCTTCGTGTTCAGGCAATCGTCACACAGTGCTTCACCGATCGTGTGAGAATCGGTTTCGGAGCCGGGCAACGGCACGCCACAGCAAGCGCAAACAAAGCCCGAGATGAAAGGCGTGTCCCGCCAGCATGCGCCGCAGAGCGCGCTCCCCGCGTCCACCGTAGATCCGCAGGTGAGACATTGTGCCGGGTAGATCAGGCGCACGGCTGTTTGCAATTTCATTCAATGCCTTTTACGTGCTGCAGGTCTAGTTCTCTGGATCCAACATGACCGAACCCGCTCCTCTTTTTGATCGCGACGCCCTGATCCGTCAGCGCGCCCGCGCGCAGCGTTTGGGCGCGGCTCTGTTTCTTCATCAGGAAGCGGCCTTCGAAATTAAAGAGAAGCTCATCGACGTTAACAGATCCTTTACGTCGCCCGCGGTTGTGACCGGATTCCCTCTGTTCTGGCGTGAAGGGTTCCCCGACGCCTCTATCGTATCCGATGATGAGACGCTTGGGCTCGAGGTTGGAGCGCATGATCTGGTTATCCACGCCATGGCGCTCCACTGGGCCAATGACCCAGTTGGCCAGCTGATCCAATGTCGGCGCGCCCTTAAACCTGACGGATTGCTGGTCGTGGCGATGTTGGGTGGCCAGACCTTGAACGAGATGCGCGCGGCGCTCTCGGAAGCTGAAGTCGCGATATCCGGCGGACTTTCCCCCCGTGTTTCCCCGATGATCGAGATTCGGGATGCCGGGGCCTTGCTTCAACGTGCTGGGTTTGCGTTACCAGTGGCGGATGGCAGTCATCGGACGGTGAGTTACGCCTCCCCGATTGCACTCTTGAAGGATCTGCGGGCTATGGGTGAGGCCAATGCATTGGCCAGCCGCAGAAAAAATATCCCGCCAAAGCATCTGTTCGTGGAGTTCGAACGTATATACACGAAAGCCTTTCCGGCAGAGGACGATCGGGTCGTTGCGACCTTCGAGATGATCTTTCTGACCGGCTGGGCTCCGGACGAAAGTCAGCCCCAGCCATTGCGCCCGGGATCGGCCAAGACGCGGCTGGCAGATTTTTTGAATACAGCCGAGTTGGGCGAGGACGCAAAACCGGTTAAGGATGAAGAAGGTAGGAAAAGATGAACATGATGTCAGAAGCGCCCCTGTCCCATTTGCCCGTTGACCATCCGAAAGTGAAATTCGGAAAGGTTGGTATCCTGATCGCGAATTTGGGCACGCCAGATGACTATACGTATTGGCCGATGCGGCGTTACCTGGGTGAGTTCCTTTCGGACAAGCGCGTCGTGGATTACTCCCCGTGGATCTGGCAGCCGCTGTTGCAGCTCATCATTCTGACCAAGCGCCCCTTCTCATCCGGGGCGGCCTACAAAAGCATCTGGAACCACGACAAGGGCGAAAGCCCGCTTCTGACGATCACAAAGGACCAGACAGCCAAGATCACCGAGGTCATGAAAGCCAAATACGGTGACCGCGTAGAGGTGGATTTCTGCATGCGATATGGCAACCCATCGACCAAGTCCAAGGTGCGCCAGCTGATCGAGCGTGGTTGCGACAAGATCGTCTTCTTCCCGCTCTATCCGCATTATGCCGGAGCAACGTCCGCAACTGCCAATGACCAGCTGTTCCGGGTTCTGATGGAAGAGAAATGGCAGCCTTCCGTGCGCACAGTTCCCGCTTACTTCGAGAATCCGCTCTATATCGACGCGTTGGCGCAGTCGATTGAGCGCGCCTATGAGAACATCGAGGACCGCCCCGATGTGCTCGTTTGCTCCTACCATGGTGTGCCGAAGCGTTACCTGATGGAGGGCGACCCCTATCACTGCCAATGCCAGAAAACCACGCGCCTGCTGAAGGAGCGGCTGGGCTGGAAGGACAGCGATATCGTCACCACGTTCCAGTCCCGTTTCGGGCCAGAGGAGTGGCTGAAGCCTTACACCGTTGAGGAGGTTGCCCGTCTCGCCGAGCAGGGCAAGAAGAAGATCGCGGTTTGTGCACCAGCCTTCTCTTCCGATTGCATCGAAACGCTCGAAGAGATCAACGAAGAGATCAAGGAAAGCTTCGAAGAGGCCGGAGGGGAACAGTTCACCTATATCCCGTGCCTTAACGACGATGATTCCCACATCTCCGCCTTGACGAATGTCATCGATGAGAACCTGAAAGGCTGGATCTGAATCCGCCGGTCGCGCGTTACAGCCAGTCGCGCAGAATAGGTATCAGCGGAATATCGGCCGGGGGCATCGGGTAGTCTCGCAGCTCGGTCGGCCGCGCCCAGGCAAGGGTCTGGCCTTCTCTGGGTTGCGGGATCCCCTCCCATTTCCGGCAGGCAAAGAGTGGCATCAGAAGATGGAATGTCTCGTAGCTGTGGCTGGCGAAGGTCAGCGGCGCGAGGCAGCTTTGCCACGTGTTGATCCCCAGCTCCTCCTCCAATTCCCTTATTAGAGCCTTTTCAGGCGTCTCTCCTGCCTCGACCTTTCCGCCGGGAAACTCCCAGAGACCGGCCATGGATTTGCCTTCCGGGCGCTGGGCCAGCAACACGCGGCCATCGGCGTCAATCAGGGCGACAGCGGAGACGAGAACACTTTTCACGAGCGGTAATCTGCGTTGATTTCGATATATCCGTGGGTCAGGTCGCAGGTCCAGACGGTGGCCGCTCCATCGCCGAGCCCGAGGTCAGTTCCGATCAGCAGTTCCTCCTGCTTCATATAAGCTGCTGCGTCTTCTTCCTTGTAGCCGGGTGATACCCAGCCGTTTTCAGCGACCAGAATATCGCCGAAACGTATGGTGAGACGGTCCCTGTCAGCTTCGGCGCCGGACTTGCCGACCGCCATCACGATTCTGCCCCAGTTTGGGTCTTCTCCCGCAATAGCGGTCTTGACCAGCGGTGAATTGGCAATAGCCAGCGCCACTTTGTGCGCATCTTTGTCGGTCGAGGCGCCGCTCACCTTCACTTCAACGAACTTGGTGGCGCCTTCACCGTCACGCACGACCTGATGGGCCAGATCCAGCATCACCTCATGCAAGGCTTGCGAGAAAGCCTCGTTCTCATCCACAGCGACGCCGGACTTTCCTGTGGCGGCAACCAGAAGCGTGTCGGATGTCGACGTGTCGCTGTCTACTGTAATGCAGTTGAAGGTCCGGTCGTTCAAGCCGGAGACCAGCTCTTGCAGTTGTGCCGTTCCGATCTGCCCGTCCGTGAATATATAGACCAGCATCGTTGCCATATCCGGCGCGATCATGCCGGAGCCTTTGGCGATACCGGAGATCTTGACGGGCTGCCCGTCGATCTCAATCTCCCGACTGGATCCCTTCGGAAACGTGTCCGTCGTCATGATCGCATGCGCGGCGCCCTCTATATTTTCAGGGTCTAATTCAGCGAAAAGCGCCTCCATCACCGCAACGATGCGCTCTGCGGGCAATGGTTCCCCAATGACACCGGTTGAGGCCGAATAGACATGATCGGAGGGAATACCGAGGGTCCTAGAGACAGAACTTGTTGTCGCTTCGACGGCTTGCTGGCCATTCTTTCCGGTAAAAGCATTGGCGTTGCCAGAATTGACGAGGAACGCAAAACCTTTCGTCTGGTCGCTGACACGGCCCAGCTTCGACTGGCAGTCCAAAACAGGCGCCGCACGTGTCGAAGATCTGGTGAAGACGCCGGCCACGGATGATCCGGCCG
Source organism: Litoreibacter sp. (assembly GCA_013042765.1). Lineage (GTDB taxonomy): Bacteria > Pseudomonadota > Alphaproteobacteria > Rhodobacterales > Rhodobacteraceae > Litoreibacter. The sequence continues at coordinate 1,878 of JABDPP010000299.1, read as the reverse complement.
CGATACGGGCAAGCATTACATCCTTGCGGCCCTGATACCGAACGCCCGCCTCAACGGCGGCAAATTCGACTCCATTGATCGCAGGAAGAGAGGGAAACCCACCGGCCGGGGCCAGTGGGGACGTCTTGGTTATGGTTGCCATTCGCGGGGCCTTTGATCAGAGTTTACTCCGTCAACAGCCCTACATTGCGAATGAGCGCGGGATCAACCTCAACATCGTTCCGCTGGATGTCTGCATCCTCGGTCACCGTGGCAATGCTGTCTTGAACAGCTTGCGTCCGTAACTGGTTCTCAATCTCGCCGCGTACCTCGTCGAGGGTCGGCGCAGCCTGGATCCGGCTTTCGTTACGCTTCACGATATGCCAGCCGAACTGGGTCTGAACCGGCTCTGAGACGGATCCATCTTCGAGCGCCAATACGGCCTCTTCGAACTGAGGCACCATCGCGCCCTTGCCAAACCAACCCAACTCACCGCCGCCCGGCCCGCTTGGCCCGGTGGATTTCTCTTTCGCAAGCGTTGCAAAGTCGGAGCCGTCATCAAGCATCTTCTTGATCTCTGCAGCTTCCTCCTCGGTTTCGACCAGGATGTGCGAGGCGTTGAATTCCTCTTCACCAACCGCACTGGCGTACTGGGCCGTGTAGGCCGCCTGAACATCGTCTTCGTTCAAATCGGCCGCACCGGCCTTCTGAAGAAACTCGCTGGCCAGAAACGCGCGCGTCTCATTTTCAAGCCCGAGACGGGTGAAGCTTGTCATCTCGTTCTGAACGAACTGGCTCAGCGCGGTCTGCTGTATCAACTGTTCGAGAATTCCGTTGTACAAGACCTCGTCTTCAAGCGCCCTGTACTGGTCCGGCAGACGGTCCTGCAGCGCAATCACGTGGCCAAGGGTGATATCGGTTCCGTTTACCGTGGCCAGAACCGTACCCGCGTCCTGCGCGGTCACGGGACCCGCGACGGCAACGGCGAGACCGGTGGCGCAGAACAAAGACGTTAGTTTTCCCATTGAATTTATCTCCAAAGAGGCTCGGGACGGGTCCGTGCCGTTGACAGTAATCATGCCGCCCCTTACATCGCCAAAGGTCTGGAGCGTCATTGTCTTCCTCTCTGGAATATGATGCGGTGCAGCAATGGGCAAGACGTAGCTTTACACGATCACGTCAGCCAAAAATTTGGGCGGAGAGAATATGCTGGGTTTCGGAACAGTAGCAAAGAAGATGTTTGGAACGCCCAATGATCGGAAGGTCAAGGCGACGCGCCCTCTGGTCGCGCAGATCAACGCTCTGGAGCCGGAGTTCGAGAAGCTGACGGACGCGGAAATCATCGAGCGGACGACCCAGTTCTCTGAGCGCTATGAGAATGGCGAAGATCTGGACGCACTTCTGCCTGAAGCTTTTGCGAACGTGCGCGAGGCGGCTCGCCGGGCCTTGGGGCTGCGGGCGTTTGATACCCAGTTGATGGGTGGCATCTTCCTGCATCAGGGCAACATCTCCGAAATGAAGACGGGTGAGGGAAAGACCCTTGTCGCGACCTTCCCGGCCTATCTGAACGCACTGACTGGTCGTGGCGTGCATATTGTCACGGTCAACGACTACCTCGCGAAACGTGACGCCGAGTGGATGGGCAAAGTTTATTCCGCGCTGGGCATGACGACGGGCGTGATCTACCCACAGCAGCCGGACGATGAAAAACAGATCGCATACGCCGCTGACATTACTTACGCGACCAATAACGAGCTTGGGTTCGATTACCTGCGCGACAACATGAAATCAGAGTTGTCGCAGATGTATCAGCGCGACCACTATTTCGCGATCGTTGACGAGGTCGACTCCATTCTGATCGACGAAGCGCGGACGCCGCTCATCATCTCCGGCCCCGTG
>JABDPP010000126.1 GCA_013042765.1 Litoreibacter sp. | reverse complement strand
GCCTTCGTCGCAGCGCCTTTCGCGGCCCAGGCCCAAGACAGTTTTCCGGAAAAGCCAATCGAGGTGGTGATCCACTCGAGCTATGGCGGGGGTACGGACACCACGGCACGGATGATGATGATCCGGTCGCGTCGTAATCTGGAGGCCGACATGTATGTGGTTTCCAAACGCGGCGGTTCCGGGGCTGCGGCTCAGGAATATGTCCTGTCCAAGCCTGCTGACGGTCACACTGTCATGGCGCTGACGCAGACCCACCTTTACACCATCGCGCAGGGCAAGTCCCCGATGAAGATCGACGACATCGTCGGTGTTGCGCGTGCCATGGATGACCCGACCTTCATTACGGTCAGCGCCAAGAGCGAAATCCAGTCCCTCGACGATCTGGTGTCTCTGGGCAAAGAGCGTGGCCTGAACTGGGGTGTGGCAAACATCGGTGGCACCGAGCATATCGGTCTGGCCCAGTTCTCCGATGAGGCTGGCATGAAGTACAAGCCGATCGCCTTCGGGTCTGGTCTGCAGATGCTTCAGGCGCTGCTCTCGGGTGAGATCGACGCAACGCTGCCAAACGTTTCCGAAGCTGGTCAGATGATTGCTGACGGTTCGGTTCGTCCTCTGGCCGTAATGGCTCAAGAGCGTCTGGCCGATTACCCGGATGTTCCTACGACATTCGAGCTGGGTATTCCGGTGAAAACCTCGACTACCCGCGGCTACGCCGTTCGTGCCGGTACTCCACCGGAGGTGATCGCGAAGCTGTCGGAAGCGCTGGTCAAGGCAATGAAGCACGACACGTTCGGCAACTACCTCAAGGGTGCTGGCCTGGACCCTGAGACTTCGCCTGCTGGCTGGGAAGTCTGGGACGCTCAGCTGAAAGCCGAGTACGAGACTGCGGCTGAAGCGCTTAAGAAGCTCGCAAACTAAGAACCACGCTGTTCTGAAAGATACGACTGGCCCCGCTTTGGGGCCAGTCGACGGGTAAACTGCACGCAACTTCAGGGGATTTGCGATGACCAAGAATGACGCACCGGGTGCCAGCCCGGAAGCATCTGAGCCGGAGGGGCCGACGGGATTGCTGGATGGCGTTGATGCCATTCTCGCACTCGTCCTGATCGCACTTTGTGCTCTCTTTTACTTGATTGCGGGGAATTTCCCGGTCCCCGGGCTCTTTCTCGGTGACAACGTGTTGCCAGAACAGTTTCCGCGTATGCTCTTGGTGACCATCGGCCTTCTGGCAATACTGCTGCCATTTGAGCACAAGCTGGAAGTGGATCGTTGGCCGCTGATCAAAAAGTCGCGCAGCGCGCCGATCGGAGCCAACGCCTTCGCCACCATGGGCTTCCTTCTCGTTCTCGTAGGGGTGGGCGAATATATCGGTACTATCCTGACGATTTTCATTGCGGCCACCGCGCTGCCGATCCTCTGGGGAGAGCGCCGCTGGCTCCTCATCCTGGTTTACGCGGTCGTGTTCACGTCAATCGTTACATACCTCTTCTCAATCGTGCTCAGCGTCTACTTCGTCCCCGGCGTGTTCGGGCTGACGCTCAGATAGGAACTTAGAAATGGATCAGATTCTTATCGGATTTGGAATGGTGGCCGATCCCGTTACGATCGGCGTCATTTTCATCGGCGTGATGATCGGTGTGATTGTCGGAGCCCTGCCGGGTCTGAGCTCGCCCATGGCGATTGCGCTTCTCATTCCCTTCACCATCTCGATGACGCCGATTGCGGCTATCGCGATGCTGGCGGCCCTCTATTGTGCGGGAACTTTCGGCGGATCGATCACCGCCATCCTGATCAACGCGCCGGGCGCGCCACCGGCGGCGGCCACCGCCCTGGACGGTTACCCCATGGCCAAGCGGGGCGAGGCCGGACGGGCGCTCGGGCTTGCTACGATCTCGAGTGTGACCGGCGGCTTGATCAGCCTCCTGATCCTGCTCTTCGCAGCGCCTCTTTTGGCAAGAATTGCGATCACTTTTACCTCGGCCGAGTATTTCGCACTAGCGCTTTTCGCGCTGTCTATGCTGGCATCGATCAGCGGTAAATCGTCGATCCGCAACCTGATCGCCGGATTTGTGGGCGTGTTCCTGTCGACGATAGGCATTCACCTGACCACCGGGGTCGAGCGCTTCACCTTTGGCGTCAACGAGCTTTACGACGGTATTCCCTTTGTCCCGGTTCTGATCGGTCTCTTCGCCATTGCGGAGCTTCTAAAGCAGTCGCGTGCCGCTGATCAGGTCTATGAGCGCATTCGCGCCAATGTCATGAAGCTGCCGAGCAAGGAAGACTTCAAGCGGGTGAAATACACCATTCTGCGGTCGAGCGGACTGGGTACCTTTATTGGCATCCTGCCGGCCGAAGGCGCCACTGTGGCGGCCATCATGGGCTACAACGAAGCCCGCCGCTGGTCTGATCGCAAGGACGAGTTCGGAACCGGTATTCCCGAAGGAATCGCAGGTCCGGAAGCGGCCAACAACGCTGCTGCAGGGGGTGCGATGGTGCCGACGCTGGCGCTTGGTATTCCGGGCTCGGTGTCGACGGCGCTAATCCTCGGCGCGATGGTCATGCACGGGCTCAAGCCCGGGCCGTTCCTTCTGGAAAACCAGCCGCAGTTCCTCTACGCGATCTTTGCGGCCATGCTGATTGCCAACCTGGCCTTCCTCTTTATCGGTATCGTTGGTGCAAAGGCATTCAGTCAGCTGACCCTGATCCCGCGTACGATCCTGTGGCCCTCGGTTCTGGTGTTCTCGATCATCGGATCCTACGCCGCTGCCTCATCCTTCTTCGACGTTTGGGTGATGGCGATTGCAGGCATCGTCGGCTACTTCATGCTGCGCTTCGGTTTCGGCCCCGCGCCGCTGATCATGGGAATGGTGCTTGGCCCGATCGTCGAAGAGAACTTCTCCAAGGCAATGATCGTGCACGACAACTCTATCCTTTCGATGATGGAGCGTCCTCTGGTGCTGTTGTTCTTCGCATTCACGTTGCTGTCGCTCGCCGGACCGGCGCGCAACGCGATCCGAGCGCGCCGCGACCGCAAACGGCTTCTGGCCACCGAAGAAGGCGAATAGGAGTCAATACCATGAGCAAACCTCTTGAAGGTGCCGTCGCGATCGTAACCGGTTCGGCGTTGAATATCGGCCGCGAAATCTCGCTCCAGCTTGCGGATATGGGGGCCAGTGTGGTCTCCCATGCCGGCTCAAACCGGGCCGGGGCGGAGGAAACGGCCGAGCTGGTACGGGCCAAGGGCGTGGGAGCCGCAACATGGGTCGGTGATCTCACCGATCCGGCGGGGGCGAAGGCGCTGGTTCAGACAGCCCTTGATGCATTTGGCAAGCTCCACATCCTCGTCAACAACGCGGCCATTCGTGGAAATGACCCGCTTGCCGACATCACGCTCGATAAGTTCCAGGGGATCATGCGTACCAATGTCGAAGCGCCGGTCCTCTGTGCTCAGGCGGCCGCGCCGCATATGGTCGAGGCTGGCTGGGGCCGGATCGTCAATATGGGCGGGCTTTCGGCGCATCGCGGCTCGAAGAACCGGGTGCATGTGGCGGCCTCCAAAATGGCGATGGTGGGTGTCACGCGCGCATTATCCTCTGAGCTGGCCGAGCACAAGATCACCGCGAACATCGTAGTGCCGGGGATGATCGACACGATACGCGGCGCTGCGGCTGGCGGTGCGCCCCATGGCGGGCACCCGAACGAGTTGGGCCGCGACGGCCTGCCGGCGGAAGTGGCACATATTGTCACCAGCCTTTGTCATCCGAATGCGGCCTATACGACGGGACAGACAATCCACGTCAATGGCGGCGG
>JABDPP010000297.1 GCA_013042765.1 Litoreibacter sp. | reverse complement strand
CGACGGGCTGCCAGGACATCAAATGGGGCTGTCCCGGTGAGCCTGCCTCACCGTCTAATTTTTGTGGTGTTCAGTGAGTTTTGAAGACTGCATTCTAAGAATGCGCACGGGGTAGGACACCCAAATCAACTCGCTAAACACACTTCAGCCTACCCCGCTCCACGCATTGCTGCGTAGCTCGTGAGACCGCCCCCTGGCCTTACTCGATGTCTCCCAATTCAGATGATTATTGCTACCCAATCGCCATTTTCCGAAAAAGGGCAAAATCATGGCAAGCCTTTTTAAACCCCCGGATCACGCAGTTTCAGGCTCTGAAAGAGATGTAGATAAAGTTCAGATCTGAAGCCGTCACCTGAATTTATCTCCGATCTGCCTGCTTTCTTAGAAGCGTCTCTTATAATACTAATTTAAAACACTTTTACATAAGAATAGAAGCTTATTTTATGGTCGGTTTGCACGAGAAATACGTGCATTTCGCGCCGGGTTCTTCGCTATCTCCAAGGGGCTGATCCAGCGTCTGTCCCAAACTGGAAAAAGACTGTTTACGAAATGGAATGAATGCAATTCGAGCGCAAAGGCGTGCACAATGGCGATCGGAGGGCGCGTTCGTTGAAGAGACGCGGATAAATCGATCGTTGGATCCTTGCGAGTCAAGTCTTCGGCCCGTTGGCCGTCAAATGTGCAATGGTGTCGGCTGCTCAGAAACATTGCGGACGATGTAACCGGGGTCTGCAGTTTCCATTGGCGGGCCAGACCGGGAGGAACGGCCAAGATCCGGTGACCGCTTCAATCTGCGGGAAAAAACCCACGGAAAGTCGCTTGGTACCCGAGGTCGGACTCGAACCGACAAGCCTTGCGGCGGGGGATTTTGAATCCCCTGCGTCTACCAATTCCGCCACTCGGGCGCCGTGGCCGCATATTGCGAACCGTCAGCGTTTTCGCGGTTTAGCCAAGCTTGGTTTGAAGGTCAATTGCCTGTGACCCGACGCGCTCGATTTCCGGCGCGCCCCACTTTGATTTCGGGCCGGTGAAGCCTATCTCTGTAGCAACACGTCTGGGAGAGATAAGATGTTTCGAACACTCATTGCTGCCTGTATTGGCCTGGCTGGCTCGGCCGGTCTGGCCCTGTCCTTCACGTTCGAGAATATCGATGGGGGCGAAATTGATCTGACCGAGTATCGCGGCCAGCCCGTACTGGTGGTCAACACCGCATCACTGTGCGGCTTCACCCAGCAGTATGAAGGCCTCCAGCAGCTCTATGACACGTACCGCAATGCGGGGCTCGTTGTTCTGGCTGTACCATCCGATGACTTCCGCCAGGAGTTGGGGACGGAGAGCGAGGTCAAGGAGTTCTGTGCGCTGAACTATGAGCTCGATCTGCCGATGACCGGGATCACCGATGTCAAAGGCCGTGATGCGCATCCCTTTTATGCCTGGGTGCGAAAGGAAGAGGGCTTCATCCCGGGTTGGAATTTCAACAAGATCCTTCTGGGCCCCGACGGATTCGTGGTGGAGACCTACGGCTCGACGACGAAGCCCATGAGCAAGAGGATCCGTCGTGAGGTCGAAGCGCTGCTGGATGCCGGCTAAGCAGCGCTAGAACATCACCCCAACGAGCCAGAGCGTGATCCCGGGGAAGGCCACAAGGATCACGACGCGGATGAGATCCGAGAACACGAAGGGCAGCACGCCGCGATAGGTCTGTCCCATCGGCACGTCCTGAGCGACTTGATTGATGATGAAGAGGTTCATCCCCACGGGGGGCGTAATTAATCCGACCTCCACGACGATCAGCGCAAGGATGCCAAACCAGATCGCGGTCTGCTCGACCGTCATCCCGAAATCAAGCACCTCGATTATGGGAAAGAAGATCGGGATGGTCAGCAGGATCATTGACAGGCTGTCCATGACGCAGCCGAAGACCAGGTAGCAGACGAGCATCGCAATGAGGATCGTGATCGGCGCAAAGCCCTGCAGCGTGACCCACTCCGCCATCTGTTGCGGCGCCTGCGTGAAGGCAAGGAAGGAATTGAACACCTGAGCGCCAAAAATGATTAGGAAGATCAATGCGCTGGCCTGTGCTGTTTCCAGGATTGAATCGAGGAACCCGCGCCAATTCAGCCCACCGCTGGCGACACCGTAGATACCGGTTGCGACCGCGCCCACGGCAGCCCCCTCTGTGGGCGTGAAAAGCGCCTGCACACCGGGTTTGAACCAGTTCCAGTCCGCAGCGATACCCCCCATGACCAAGCCGAAAATTACCACCACGGGCCAGATCTTGATCAGGGTTTGCAGCCGGTGCGCCATCGGCGCGCGCTCGGCCATGGTCGCCGCATCGGGCCGGACGCGGACATAAATCGCCACCGTGAGCATGTAGCCAAGTGCGGCCAGTATTCCCGGGATTAGCGCTGCGATGAACATCTTCACGATATTCTGCTCGGTCAGGATGGCGTAGATCACGAGGATGACCGAGGGCGGGATCAGGATACCCAATGTACCGCCGGCGGCCAGAACGCCGGTGCTCAGGGCGTCTGAGTAGCCACGTTTGCGCATCTCGGGCAGGGCCACCTGCCCCATGGTGCTGGCCGTGGCCAGCGACGAGCCGCAGACCGCGCCAAAGCCCGCACAGGCGCCCACGGCCGCCATCGCCACCCCGCCCTTACGGTGGCCAAGCCAGTCCGAGGCCGCGTTGAAGAGTGCGGCGGACATGCCTGATTTCGTGGCAAATTGCCCCATCAGAAGAAAAAGCGGCACGATGCTCAGAGAATAGCTGGAGAACGTGTCGTAGGTCAGCGTCTTCATCTGGCTCAGCGTGGCGGAGGGGCGCCCCAGAACGATCCATGTCCCGATAAAACCGGTGGCAAACATGGCCACTCCGATGGGCACCCGAAGGAAAATGGCAAGCAGCATCACCGCGAAGGCGACAAGGGCAAGCTCGAGCCCGGTCATGCGGTGCCCTCCTGTCCGTCCAGCACCCAGTTTAGTGCTCGCCACACCGTGTAGACACTGACCACGAAAAAGAGCGTCGCCCCTATCACCGCGAGGCCGTAGGGAATCCAAACCGGCATCTCAAGCTCATAGGTGGTTTCAGGAAAGAACGGCTTGTATCCCATACCAAGAGCGTCGCGTAACGCCTCTGATCCATGAGGAAATTTCTCCCCGAAACCGAGCCAGATACGCCATAGGATCAGGCCCGAGACCACGGCAATGGCCGTATCCCCGATCAGACCGAAGACGGCGCGGGTGCGGGATGGCAGGCGGTCCACGAAAATATCGACCGTGACATGCCCGCGGCGCAGCTGGCACCAGGGCATGAAGGCGAAGATGGCGATGGCGCAGCCCGCCTCAACCAGTTCAAAATCCCCTGCGATTGGCCGAAGTCCTGCAAAAATGAGAGCGCGGCCGAGAACAGAGACCACCGTGATCAGGGCAAGGCCGACCAGAACAAACCCACCGGCATAGGCCAGCCAGCGCGCGAGCGCCTCAAGGACCCGGCCCAGTCGCCTCTCCAAATTCGGTGCAATCGCCATGCCGGCCCGCTGCCCCTGCTCTCTTCGCGCGCTCCGGTCTTTGCCGGGCCCGCAACTCTCTCTCTGAAGCCCCGCTTTACCCGCTTTTGACGGACATTCAAATGCTTCCGGGCGCTCAGAGATCCAAACTTGCCCCCGGCAGTGGGCGCTTGACCCGGCTGACGTGGCATGATGCAAGTCGCAGAAACCATTACAGGCATGCACATGATCCGATCCCTCTATGACTGGACCCTGTCTCTGGCCGAGCACCGTTACGCGCTCTGGGCCCTCGCCTTCGTTGCGTTCCTAGAAAGCTCTATCTTTCCGATCCCGCCGGACCTGCTGATGATCCCGATGATCCTTGCGCGCCCGTCCCGGGCGTTCCTGATCGCGGGAATCGCTCTGGTTGCGTCCGTCGTGGGCGGGCTGGCCGGCTACGCCATAGGCGCGTTTTTCTACGAACAGATCGGGCAACCTATCCTGATGAGCCTTGGCAAGGCGGAAGCGGCAGTCGAGTTCAATACGCGGTTCAATGACCTAAGCTTCTGGCCCGTGCTGATCGCGGGCATGACGCCGTTTCCCTACAAGGTGATCACCATCATGTCGGGCTGGACTGGCTTGCCGCTGGGAACATTCATTGTCACCTCGATCATCGCGCGGGGCATGCGATTCTTCATCGTCGCTATTCTGCTCTGGAAATTCGGCGCGCCGATCCGACATTTCATTGAACGACGGCTCGGAATGGTCTTTACCGTCTTCGTCCTGTTGCTTCTTGGAGGGTTCGCTTTGGTCCGATGGCTATGACACGCACACAGATGATCATGATCGCCATGGGCGGTTCGGCCCTGCTGCTGGGGGGCGCCTTCCTGTTTCAGTTTGCAGGTTACCCGCCCTGCAAGATGTGTCTGTGGCAACGCTGGCCCCATGCAGCCGCCATCGCGATCGGTTTGCTGGCACTGGGGGTAAAGGTCCGTATTCTGGCCTTGCTGGGCGCGCTTGCAGCCCTCACGACCTCCGCGATCGGTTTTTTCCATGCGGGCGTTGAACAGGGGTTCTGGGAAGGGCCGACGAGCTGTTCCTCGGGCTCAATCTCGGGACTGACACCCGACGAGTTGCTGGAGCAGATCATGAACGCACCACTGGTGCGCTGCGACGATATCGCGTGGCAGTTCGCCGGGATCTCCATGGCCGGCTGGAATGCGCTCTTGTCTCTCGGTCTCGCGCTCGTCTGGATCATGGCCTTCCGAAGGGCCTGACCTCAGCCGCTACTGAAGCGTGAACTCGCCAACCACATTGCGCCATTCGCCCGGCGCAATCATCTTGCGGTGGGTGAAACGGACGGAATGGAGGGGGCCTTCGATTTCCTCGCGCCAGAAGTCGATGAATCTAAGCAATCTGGGGTAGTCGGGGGCAAGGTCGTAATCCTGCCACGTGAACGTGTTGAGGACATGCACATAGTCGGGCAAATGGTAGTACATTTCCGCTGTTGTCAGCCCGTATCCCGACAGCATCAGTTCGGTTTCACTACGCTCCATCGCCACCTCATGTCTTGTTTTTATGCTTTATGATTACATTAATTTTGTAAAAAGCAACAAAAACATGGCATTAGCCAAATAGGCCCTCTGCTGCCAAAGGAATACGCCTAATTCATTGCGCACCAGATCAGGGATAGGGTATAATTCCGCCAACAAGATATAGAGGCCGCAGGGCAAGATTGGACCTATCGTGAGCGACACGCCGGAAACTCCTGAAAACGAAGAAGAAAATACGCCTAAGCGGATGGAATATGACGGGCCGCAGGTCTCCATCACGGATGAGATGAAACACTCCTTCATCGACTACGCGATGAGTGTAATTATTTCGCGTGCCATTCCAGACCTGCGCGACGGCCTGAAGCCCGTACACCGGCGTATTCTTTACGCCATGCATGAGACCGGCAACACCCACGACAAATCCTACCGCAAATCGGCACGGCCCGTGGGCGATGTGATGGGTAAATACCACCCCCACGGCGACAGCGCGATCTATGATGCGCTGGTACGCATGGCGCAGGATTTCTCGATGTCGCTGCCGCTGCTCGACGGTCAGGGCAATTTCGGCTCCATGGATGGCGATAACCCGGCTGCGATGCGCTACACCGAAGTGCGCATGGACAAACCCGCCGCATCGATCCTCGCTGATATCGAGAAGGACACGGTGGACTTTCAGGACAACTATGACGGCAAGGACCGCGAGCCGAGCGTCCTGCCCGCCCGTTTCCCCAACATGCTTGTCAACGGCGCTGGCGGCATTGCGGTTGGCATGGCGACGAATATTCCGCCGCACAATTTGGGTGAGGTGATCAAGGCGACGTTAGCGCTGATCGAGGCGCCTGACATGAGCTCGGAAGAGCTTATGGAACATATCCCGGCCCCGGATTTTCCGACCGGAGGGATCATTCTGGGACGCTCAGGCGCGCGCAAAGCCTATACCGAGGGGCGCGGCTCCGTGATCGTGCGAGCCAAGACCCATGTGGACGAGATCCGCAAGGACCGCTACGCGATCATCATCGACGAGATACCCTACCAGGTGAACAAAGCCACGATGATCGAGCGCATCGCCGAGGCCGCCCGCGACAAGCGGATCGAGGGCATTGCCCATGTTCAGGACGAAAGCGACCGGATCGGTGTGCGCGTCGTGGTCGAACTGAAACGCGATGCCACGGCTGAGGTCGTTTTGAACCAGCTTTTCCGGTTCACACCGATGCAGACCTCCTTTGCGTGCAACATGCTGGCGCTGAATGGCGGTCGTCCGGAACAGTTGACGCTGCGCACATTCCTGACCAATTTCATTGCCTTCCGCGAGGAGGTTGTGGCGCGGCGCACGGCGTTCGAGCTGCGGAAAGCCCGCGAACGGTCGCATGTACTCTGTGGTCTGGCCGTTGCGGTCTCCAATGTAGACGAAATCGTCGCCACGATCCGGCAATCTGCCGATGCCGCTGAAGCACGGCACAAACTGATGACCCGCGCCTGGCCCGCTCAGGACATCGCCGATTACATCCGGCTCATCGACGATCCGACCCACACGATCAACGAGGACGGCACGTATCTCCTGTCTGAGACACAGGCCCGCGCGATCCTTGATCTGCGCCTGCAGCGCCTGACCCAGATCGGGGTCAAGGAAGTGACCGGCGAGCTGGAAGAACTCGCCGGGAAGATCACCGAATACCTCGCAATCTTGCGCTCGCGCGACCGGATCATGGCGATCATCAGCACCGAACTGCAGGAGGTACACGACCAGTTCGCCGTGCCACGCCGCTCCGAGATCGTCGACTGGTCCGGAGACATGGAAGACGAGGATCTGATCGAGAAAGAGGATATGGTGGTTACGATCACCCAGTCCGGCTGGATCAAGCGCACGCCGCTGGCAGATTTCCGCGCCCAACGACGCGGGGGCAAAGGGCTCTCGGGCATGGCCACCAAAGAAGATGACGTGGTCACCACGCTCTTCGTGGCCAATACCCATACGCCGCTTCTGTTCTTCACCACCGCCGGAATGGTCTACAAGCTCAAGACATGGCGTCTGCCGCAGGGCGGGCGCACCGCAAAGGGCAAGGCCATCGTCAATATCCTTCCGATCCCGACAGGCACATCCATCGCGGCTATCATGCCCGTGGATCGCGACGAGGAAGACTGGGGCGATCTACAGGTGGTCTTTGCCACCACCGCTGGCGATGTCCGCCGCAACGCGCTTTCTGATTTCACCAATGTGAAGTCGAACGGCAAGATCGCCATGAAGCTTCCCGAAGGCGTTGAACTGGTCAACGCGCGGATCTGCAGCGAAGACGACGACGTGCTGCTGGTGACCAATGCCGGTCGCGCGATCCGGTTCCGCACCACCGATGTGCGGGTCTTTAAGGGCCGCGATTCGACTGGTGTGCGCGGGATCAGGCTGTCAGACGACAACAAAGTCGTCTCCATGGCCGTGATCCGGCATTTCGAAGCCACGCCGGAGGAGCGGGCCGCCTATCTCAAGATGCGCCGCGCCATGGCTGGTCTGACCGATGAGGCCGAAGGCGAGGACGAGGAGGCCGTGGCCGATCCGAACTTCTCGAACGAGCGCTACGTGGAAATGTCCGCGGCCGAGGATCTTATCCTGACCATAACAGCGCAAGGTGCGGGCAAGATTAGCTCGTCCCATGACTACCCGGTTCGGGGACGTGGCGGCATGGGCGTTGCAGCGATGGACAAAGCCATGCGCGGCGGCGCTCTGATTGCATCTTTCCCGGTCGAACCGGACGATCAGATCATGCTGGCCACCTCCACCGGTCAGTCGATCCGGTGTCCGATCGATGGCATCTCCTTCCGGTCGCGTAGTGCGGGCGGTGTGAAGGTGTTTGACACGTCCAAGGGGGAAGAGGTCGTCTCTGTCGCGCGGATTGCCGATCAGGGTGAAGAGGAACTGGACACCGGTTCGGAAGCCTCCGAGGCGGGATCGGAATAATTTTATCAAACTGGCCGAGGACCGTTAACCGGTCTTTGTGATCTGCTGACTGATATGCGGCCGAGTATTCTCTGGTCGAAGTATCCTTTATGAAGCACACCAAGATCGAAGCCTCCCGGTTTCTCGTTTCCGCCCCCTCGGTAGTTGTTCACGCAGTGCTGTTGCGGCAGCTTCCCATCCTGATGACCACACTGTCGCATATCAGGCTCTGCTTTTCGGACCCCGGCCCGGACCATCGCGATCCGGAAACCGCGATCCGGATCGGCTTTGAGGAGCCTTCGGCCCCCAATCTGACGCATGAATACGCCGGCACGCTCACCTTCAGCGCCTATGTGCCGCGCACGGCTGTGGCAGTTACTGGTTGGGTGGCCGGCGGCGGGGAGCAAAACGGCGCCATCTCGTCCGAGCTTGAAAAATCCGTGTTCGGAATGGAACCGGCGATCCGGATGAGCTCCCTCAGTACGGCTCAGGCCACCATGAAGACTATGCGACTGGCGGGTGTTCTGCCGGACATTATCGGACGCAAGGACCCTGCCCTGCGCCGACTGGATGAAACCAGTGGTTTTGTGCAAAGGCCGCTCTGGCTGTCCTATGCCCCAAGCGCGGATAATCGCGAGGATCGGGCGACTGTGCTCAGCTGGATCCGGGCCTGTATTTCGGAATCGGCCTGGCTCAACGCATCTGGGGTCTTTACACGCCCGAACTGATCGCAGCGGATCGCCCGCCTTTCCGCCCTGCCCCGATCGCCGCTTTTCTTTCGCGGGCCCGCGCATTATGTGAGGCGGCATGAAACAGGTTCTCAATATCATCGGTGGGGGCATGGCCGGCTCGGAAGCCGCATGGCAGGCTGCCAATATGGGCGTCAAAGTGGTGCTCCACGAGATGCGCCCAAAGGTGGAAACCTTTGCGCACCGCACCGGCAACCTCGCGGAGATGGTGTGTTCCAACTCCTTCCGGTCCGATGATGACGAACAGAACGCGGTTGGGCTGCTCCATTGGGAAATGCGCGCGGCAGGTGGTCTGATCATGGAAATGGCCGACAAGCACGCCCTGCCCGCTGGCGGCGCGCTGGCGGTCGATCGCGACCCTTTTGCTGAGAGCGTCACTGCGCGGCTCAAGGCACATGCAAATGTCTCGGTCAGCTATGGCGAGATCAGCGCCCTGCCCGAGGAAGGCCACTGGATCGTGGCGACGGGTCCGCTGACTTCTGGCGATCTGGCCAGCGCCATCGCAGCAGAGACAGGACAGGACGCGCTTGCCTTCTTCGACGCAATCGCGCCGATTATCTATTTCGACTCGATCGATATGGAAAAGGCTTGGTTCCAGTCCCGCTATGACAAGGGCGAGACGGAGGAAGATCGTACGGCCTACCTCAATTGCCCGATGGACCGCGATCAGTACGAAGCGTTCATCGACGCGCTTCTGGCCGCGGAAAAGACCGAGTTCAAACTTGGAGAGACCGCCGGCTATTTCGACGGCTGCCTTCCGATTGAGGTGATGGCCGAGCGTGGCCGCGAGACCCTTCGCTTTGGTCCTATGAAGCCCGTCGGGCTGACCAACCCGCACCAGCCTGATGTGAAAGCCCATGCCATCGTGCAATTGCGTCGCGACAATGCGCTTGGCACGCTGTTCAACATCGTGGGTTTCCAGACCAAGATGAAATACGGCGCCCAGACCGAGGTCTTGCGGATGATCCCGGGATTGGAAGAGGCAAGCTTTGCCCGCCTCGGCGGCATTCACCGCAACACGTTCATCAACTCGCCGACCCTGCTGGATTCCCAGATGCGCCTGAAGTCAAAACCTCATCTGCGCTTTGCCGGTCAGATCACCGGCGTTGAAGGCTATGTGGAATCGGCTGCGATGGGCCTTCTTGCCGGGCGCTATGCGGCCGCAGAGATATTGGGACAGTCGCTCAGCACCCCGCCCGCGGATACCGCGATGGGCGCGCTCGTTACCCATATCACCGGCGGGGCCGAGGCCAAGACCTTCCAGCCAATGAATGTTAATTTCGGGCTGTTCCCGCCTGTCGACGCCAAGGGCGGGCGCAAGAACCGCAAGACGCGCTACAAGCTTTACACAGACCGCGCCAAGACGGCGTGGGCCAGTTGGCTCGACCAGACAAGGCTGGACGCAGCTTAGGTTTTTGCTAGGCTCGGGCCATGGTGGACAAGAAATTCCTCGATGAAGCCTATGACGTCAGCGGCGCCGATCAGACCATCGGGCTCTATGATGAATGGTCCGCCAGCTACGATGCCGAAGTGGCCGAGAACGGCTATATCACACCGTCTCGAGTTGCCGCGGCGCTTGCGCGTGTGATCGAAGACCTCTCTGCCCCCGTGCTCGATTATGGGTGCGGAACGGGCCTTTCCGGGCTGGCCTTGCGCGCGGCCGGGTTCAGCGTGATCGACGGCGCGGATCCCTCACCCGAAATGCTTAAGCAGGCGGAGGCCAAATCCGCCTACCGCAACCTGACATTGCTGGATCTTGACGCCAACCCACCCTTTGCACCCGGACAGTATCCGACGATCACCGCCATTGGCGTGATCGGAGCGGGAGCTGCGCCGATCGAGGTGTTTGATCTTCTGATGGATTTGCTGACACCGGGCGGCCGGTTGGCGCTGTCCCTGAATGACCATGCGCTTGAAATCCCCGAATTTCCTGCCCGTATCACAACTGCGCGCGATACGGGGGCGGCCCACGTTCTGGTTGAGGAATACGGCGATCACCTGCCCGGTATTGGCTTGAAGTCCATGATCTACGTGCTTGAAAAGAAATGATCTTCCGGACAAGATTTGCGCCGAGCCCGACAGGGCCGCTGCATCTTGGTCATGCCTATTCCGCCCTTCTTTGTTCTGACATGGCGCGTGCTGCAGATGGCGAATTCCTGCTTCGGATCGAGGATATTGACAGGTCCCGCGCCCGCCCTGAATGGGAAGAGCTAATCGTGGAAGACTTACGCTGGCTGGGGCTGAACTGGCCCACACCTGTTTGGCGTCAATCAGAGCATCTTAGTCGCTATATCGATGCGCTGAATAGTTCTTGGAAAGAAGGACTTCTCTACCCTTGCTCATGTAACCGACGAGATATTGCAGCCGCGGCCAGTGCACCGCAGGAAGGGGCAGGTCCCAAGACCGGTCCGGACGGCATCATCTATCCAGGCACCTGCCGGCCACCGCACCCGGTCGCGCCAAAGAAGACAGATGCCCCCGATGAC
>JABDPP010000294.1 GCA_013042765.1 Litoreibacter sp. | reverse complement strand
AAGCCAGATCGTAACGAGCCTGCGGCCGCTATCCACCTGTCGTCGGGTCTGTCGGTCGATCTGCACGAAGAACGCATCACGCTCGGCGTCTGTCGCGGCCGCAAGATGAGACGCATAATCCACAACGAGCGCGGCAGGCTTCCCGGCACCATCTTCAAGCGCGCGAAAGGCTGACGCCAATTGCGAAAGCCTGAGGTCCGCGCTGCCAAGCGGTATATCAACCTCCGTCAGCCGATCCGATATCTCACCGACATCTTCACCCGATACCGTCAGGCCGCCAACCGGGTCGTGACGCAGGACAGTGCCTATGCCGTGCTTCTTCAGAAGCGTTTCCAGAACATGATCGAGATTGACGAAACTTGTGACCTCGTCGTCCCATGTCGGGAAAAAATCCCGGATGTTGCCTGACAGGATCAGATGCGACGCGTAGTGCAGCGAAGATGAAAACTCGTCGAACCATGCTGGTGGATCATGCGCCGGGGTATTGCTGGAAAATGTCAACACTTCGTTGAAGCCTGTTCTGTTTGACGTTCAAGTATATCGTTTCTGAGGCGCCGGTGGCCAATGGTTCAGTGCGTTGCGTCAACAGCCAGTTTTGTGGAGTTTCCCACATTGTTCAATCATGATCCCTGCACCGGCCAGACTTTTTTACTGGAAGTCCGACACGCACATCCGGCTTAGCGCGCTCCGGGCACATCAGAAAAGCGGGGACAATCCGGATAATTCCGATGCAATCAACAACACCTCCGAGCCCGACAATCGGTATGGAGGAAGACGCCGGACGTCGATGCGCCAGCTCCGCGATCCCTCGGATACGCCTCAGTTCGGCGCGGGCAAGCGACTGTTTTTGCTTGCTTCGGAAGGACCTCCTGTCGACAGTAACTTGCATGGATGCTGAGAGGCTCGAACCGCTCGGAAATGCGTCGATATTTGCGGCCAGCGCGCGAGCATACGCTCCGTGCACCGTACGACATGGACCGCGCGCTTCTCTCACCCCGTGCCTCAAGCCCGTGCTGGCCGCGAAAGATGCGTGCCCCCGGCGTCCCCGATCGAAAGGAGATCACAATGCGTCGTCTCATTCTGCTCATCACTCATGGCGCCGCCCTGGGCGTGGGTTTTGCCTTGGGAATCTATCTGTTGCCGATCTTTACCGCGCCTGCATCCCCGGACGAGGCGATGTTGTCGGAAAAGGCAAGCGCTGCCGTCTACAGCGCTGAATTCAAACGCGATCTGCGCGGCAGCGATTTTCTGCATTGGGGCGAAGGCACCGTCAGCCTGAGCCCCTCGGAGATCGTTTTTATGGGCAGTCTCGCGCCGGGTCCGGACTACAAGCTCTATCTTGTGCCTGAGTTTGTCGAACACGAGGATGAGTTCGTGCCACTGAAATCCGGCTCGGTGCAGATCGGCGACGTTAAGACCTTTGACGGGTTGATCCTTGAGGTTCCCGAGAGTGTCGATATCGAGGCATTTACGACGGTTCTGATCTGGTGCGAAGCCTTCGGCGAGTTCATCACCGCGGCGCAATACCGCTGATGTTTCATGGCCTCTGAGTGCGCGCGTTCGGCGTGGGTACTCTGATCATGGAGCTTTTGGAGGTCGGTTGCCCGGTCGCCGCGCTCACACAGGACCGATGACGGATCCTGTGTCTTCTTCATCATTATCTCCATTTTCCCTAAACTCGTTCAAAGATCGAGTTTCTGGCTTTGCCTTGCGGTCAGTGGTAGCGTTCAGACTATGCCACAATCCTTTGAGTGCCTTGTCGAACGGCAAATTCAAAAAGCGCTTGCAGAAGGCAAACTGAGAGGGCTCGAGGGTGAAGGAAAGCCACTCCCTGACCGGTCGGGCGAAGCCCTAACCGACATGGCGACTGCCGTTGCCGTACGCATCATGGCCGAAGCAGGGACACTCCCTGAGGAGTTCAAGATCAAGAAGCTGCTGGATGCCGCCAGGCAGAATTACAGAGATGCTCAAGACGCGGAATCCAAGCGTGTCGCAATGGCTCTGATCGCAGATTTACAGCAGCGCTACCACATCGCCGTTGAGGCCCGAAAACGGTTTATGTCGCCCTAGTGGGCGCGTTCTTTCTCAAACACGCACAGCGCTCATTCTTGCACCACGCAACGAACGATGCTCCGGGCTCTTGGCAGTTTCGCACGCAGCACTGTCCAGTCTCCTTTATGCGGAAAAAGCCGCCATTTGTTCAGCTGTAACGCGGTGCATCGTTGGCAA
>JABDPP010000292.1 GCA_013042765.1 Litoreibacter sp. | reverse complement strand
AAATGAACTGATGTCTGACCTCCGCAAAATCGTCATCGATGATCACGAGATCGAAGTTGATCCGCGTCTGACGCTCATTCAGGCCTGCGAGCAAGCCGGCATCGAGATCCCGCGTTTCTGTTACCATGAGCGGCTGAGCATCGCCGGCAACTGCCGGATGTGCCTTGTTGAGGTCGTCGGCGGCCCGCCCAAGCCCGCTGCCTCCTGCGCGATGCAGGTCAAGGACCTGCGTCCGGGGCCCGAAGGCCAGCCACCGGTGATCAAGACGAATTCGCCCATGGTCAAGAAGGCCCGAGAGGGCGTGATGGAGTTCCTGCTCATCAATCACCCGCTGGACTGCCCGATTTGTGACCAGGGTGGCGAATGCGATTTGCAGGACCAGGCAATGGCTTACGGGGTGGACTTCAGTCGTTTCCGTGAGCCTAAGCGAGCCTCGACCGATCTGGATCTGGGGCCGCTGGTCGAGACCCATATGACGCGCTGCATCTCCTGCACGCGCTGCGTGCGGTTCACGACCGAGGTCGCGGGCATCACACAGATGGGCCAGACCGGACGTGGCGAGGATTCGGAGATCACCTCCTACCTGGGGGAGACGCTCGACAGCAACCTACAGGGCAACATCATCGATCTGTGCCCCGTGGGCGCGCTGACCTCGAAGCCTTACGCCTTCACGGCGCGTCCGTGGGAGCTGACCAAGACCGAGACCATCGACGTGATGGACGCGCTGGGCAGCAATATCCGCGTCGACACGAAAGGGCGCGAAGTGATGCGCATCCTGCCGCGAAACAACGACGGCGTGAACGAGGAATGGATTTCCGACAAGACCCGCTTTGTCTGGGACGGTTTGCGCCGCCAGCGGCTCGACAAGCCTTATGTGCGGGAGAACGGCAAGCTGCGCAAAGCCGGCTGGGGCGAGGCACTCGAAAAGGCCGCGGCGGCCATGAAAGGCAAGAAGCTGGCGGGCCTGGTGGGTGATCTGACCCCGGTGGAGGCTGCGTTTGCTCTCAAGCAACTGGTTGAAGGGCAGGGTGGTTCGGTCGAGTGCCGCACCGATGGCGCTGCGTTACCGGCTGGCAATCGCTCGGCCTATGTGGGCACGGCCTGCATCGAGGATATCGATACCGCCAGCAACTTCGTGATGATTGGCACAGACCCGAGCGTCGAGGCTCCGGTTCTCAATGCCCGGATCCGCAAAGCATGGCTCAACGGCGCAAGTGTGACGCGCGTCGGGGCCCCGGCTGCGTTCACCTACGATGTGACCGACGCGGGTGACAGCGTGGAAGACCTGCAACGCCTTCAGAAAGACAAAAAACTGGCCAAGAGCCTCTCGGAAGGCCCGACGATCGTGTTGGTCGGGCAGGGCGCGCTGCGCCGTACGGACGGGGGAGCGGTTCTTGCGGCTGCAATGGACATTGCCGAGAAAACCGGCGCGGGGTTCCTTGTGCTCCACACCGCTGCAGGCCGTGTCGGCGCGATGGATGCGGGCTGTACCGCCGACGGTGGCATGAGCACGGCTCTCGAGGGCGCTGAGGTGATCTACAACCTTGGAGCCGACGAGGTCGAAATCGCAGACGGTCCCTTTGTCATCTATCAGGGCAGCCACGGTGATCGCGGGGCCCATCGGGCGGACATCATTCTGCCCGGCGCAGCCTATACCGAGGAGCAGGGCCTTTTCGTTAATACCGAAGGCCGGCCGCAACTTGCGTTGCGCGCCGGATTTGCTCCGGGAGAGGCAAAAGAGAACTGGGCCATCCTGCGCGCCCTGTCCGCCGAGCTGGACGCGACATTGCCGTATGACAGCCTCGCTCAACTGCGCAGCGCATTGGTCGAAGCCGTACCGCATCTGGCCGCCATAAACGTTGTTCCTGAAAATGCGTGGCAGCCGCTTGCCTCAAAGGCACTGGGCAAGGGGGCCTTCGTGCCGGCAGTCGCGAGTTTCTATCTGACCAACCCGATCGCACGGGCCAGCCAGTTGATGGCCGAGCTCAGCGCCAACGCAAAGGCCCGCGCGAGCGCGGCACTGGCGGCCGAATAATGCGGACTACAGGGATCATAGGCTTCGGCGGGCACGACCTTTGCGCCTCTTTTACGCCAAAGGATGATTCGATCCTGATCGGCCACGGATCTGAGCCACAAATCGCCGCCAACATGGCAGGCAAGGGTGGCGTCTGGCGCAGCGATGCGGTTTACACGATGTCACAGACCGCGCCGGAAGGTTTGAACGTGATTGATAACAAACTGCCGGTTCTGGCCTGTGCCCGGACCGGGATAAAAATGACACGACGGGCGATGTGAGGGAAGATGGCTGAGTTTCTGACAACTGGACCGGGGATCGCCCTGATCATCGTGGCTCAATGCCTCGCGGTGATCGGCTTCGTCATGGTCTCGCTGCTGTTTCTGGTTTACGGCGACCGCAAAATCTGGGCTGCGGTCCAGATGCGCCGCGGACCCAACGTGGTTGGCATTTTCGGACTCTTGCAGACCGTAGCCGATGCTCTGAAATACGTGGTCAAAGAGATCGTGATCCCCGCTGGAGCGGACAAGACCGTGTTCATGCTGGCGCCGCTGGTCTCCTTCGTTCTGGCGATGATCGCCTGGGCGGTAATCCCGTTCAACGACACCTGGGTGCTGGCCGATCTGAACGTGGCCATCCTTTATGTCTTCGCGATCGGCTCGCTCGAGGTCTACGGCGTGATCATGGGGGGCTGGGCGTCGAACTCGAAATACCCGTTCCTCGGCTCGCTCAGATCCGCAGCGCAAATGATCTCCTACGAGGTTTCGATCGGCCTGATCATCATCGGCGTCGTGCTTTCGACCGGGTCGCTGAATTTCGGCGATATCGTGCGGGCACAGGACGGCGCCTACGGGTTCTTCTCATGGTACTGGCTGCCGCATCTGCCGATGGTGTTCCTGTTCTTCATCTCCGCGCTGGCGGAGACCAACCGGCCGCCCTTTGACCTTCCGGAAGCGGAATCGGAACTCGTGGCGGGCTACCAGGTTGAGTATTCCTCGACCCCGTTCCTGCTGTTCATGGCCGGCGAATATATCGCCATCTTCCTGATGTGCGCGCTGATCACCCTGCTGTTCTTCGGCGGTTGGTTGTCCCCGATCCCGGGTGTTGCGGACGGCGCGCTCTGGATGGTCGGTAAGATGGCCGTGTTCTTCTTCATGTTCGCGATGGTCAAGGCCATCGTGCCCCGCTACCGCTACGACCAGCTGATGCGTCTGGGCTGGAAAGTGTTCCTGCCGTTCAGCCTCGCCTGGGTCGTGATCGTGGCTTTCTTCGCACAATACGGTGCCTTCGGCGGAGCCTATGCCCGCTGGGCCGTGGGAGGGTGATATGTCTGTAAGCGTTTCGAGATTTGCGAAATACTTCCTGCTGCTGGATTTCTTCAAGGGATTTGGTCTGGGAATGAAGTATTTCCTCGCCCCAAAGGCCACGTTGAACTACCCGCATGAGAAAGGCCCGCTCAGCCCGCGCTTCCGTGGAGAGCATGCCCTGCGCCGCTACCCCAACGGTGAAGAGCGCTGCATCGCCTGCAAGCTTTGCGAAGCAATCTGCCCGGCACAGGCGATTACGATCGACGCCGAACCGCGGGACGACGGCTCGCGCCGCACCACGCGCTACGACATCGACATGACCAAATGCATCTATTGCGGCTTCTGTCAGGAAGCCTGCCCGGTTGATGCCATTGTCGAAGGCCCGAATTTCGAATTCGCCACTGAGACCCGCGAGGAGCTTTACTACGACAAGGCCAAGCTCCTGGAGAACGGCGAACGCTGGGAAGCCGAGATTGCCCGTAACCTTGAGATGGATGCCCCCTACCGATGAGCGATCCGAAAACCCCTTTTGAACAGATGATGGCCATGGGTCAGGAATGGGCCAAGGCGGTCAGCCCGGCGCTGGAAAACTTCACGCCCAAGGGGTTTGAGTCGATGATGCCGACCATGCCTGCGGAGCTGATGGAACAGTTCATGGGCAAGGGGCTGAGCCCCGACGGGCTGGATGCCAAGACACGTCTTCTGCTGACCCTGACGGGCCTGACCATTCAGGGCGCGCAGGCGGAGGCGCAGATCCGCATCACAGTGCGCCATCTGGTGGAAGCGGGGGCCACAAAACAGGAAATTGCCGAAACCATCGCGCAGGCCGCGATGTTCGGCGGCGTGCCCGCGATGAGCAAGGCGATGGAACTTGCCACCGAGGTGCTGGACACGCCACAGGAAGGGGAAAGCTGATGGGATTTGCGGATTTCGCATTTTATCTTTTCGCGATCACGGTCGTTACTTCAGGGCTGTTCGTGGTGATTGCGCGCAACCCGGTGCACTCGGTCCTGTGGCTGATCCTGGCCTTCCTCAGCTCAGCGGGGCTCTTCGTGCTACTGGGCGCGGAGTTCGTGGCGATGCTGTTGATCATCGTCTATGTGGGCGCGGTCGCGGTGCTGTTCCTGTTTGTGGTTATGATGCTTGACGTGGATTTCGCGGAACTGCGCGGTGAGCTGGCCAAGTTCGTGCCGCTCGCGGGCCTGATCGGTGTGATCCTTTTGATGGAGCTGGCACTGGTCTTCGGGGTCTGGGAAACGGCCGAGAACGCAACGGCCCTGCGCGATGCGGTCACCCCGCCTTTGTCGGAGACCCAGAACACCGCCGCACTGGGTGAACTGATCTACACCAAGTATATCTATCTCTTCCAGGCCGCGGGTCTGATCCTGCTGGTTGCGATGATCGGGGCGATCGTTCTGACGCTGCGCCACCGCGTGGATATCAAGCGTCAGGATATCCTGAGCCAGATCTACCGTGACCCGGCCGAGCAGATGGAGCTGAAGGACGTCAAACCGGGGCAGGGGCTGTAATCATGATCGGACTGGAACATTACCTTACCGTCGCAGCCGCGCTCTTCGTGATCGGGATTTTCGGCATTTTCGTGAACCGCAAGAACGTCATCATCATCCTGATGTCGATCGAGCTGATGCTGCTGGCGGTCAATATCAACCTCGTCGCGTTCTCCAGCTTTCTCGGCGATCTAGTCGGGCAGGTCTTCACGCTTTTCGTACTGACCGTCGCGGCGGCGGAGGCGGCCATCGGCCTCGCCATCCTGGTTTGTTTCTTCCGTAATCGCGGCACCATTGCCGTCGAGGACGTCAATGTGATGAAGGGCTAACGCACTCATGGAAACCATCATCCTCTTTGCCCCCATCATCGGCGCGTTGCTCTGTGGCTTTGGGTGGAAACTCATCGGCGAGCAGGCCGCCTGCATCGTGGCAACGGGCCTTCTGTTCCTCTCGGCGCTCCTGAGTTGGATCGTCTTCCTGACCTTTGATGGCACGACCCAGCAGATCGAGATCCTGCGCTGGATCCAGTCGGGCACACTCGACACCAGTTGGGCGATCCGGCTCGACCGGTTGACCGCAATCATGCTGATCGTGGTGACAACCGTCTCCGCGCTCGTGCATCTCTACTCTTTCGGCTACATGGCCCATGACGAGAACTTCCGCGAGGGTGAGAGCTACCGGCCGCGGTTCTTCGCCTACCTGTCCTTCTTCACTTTCGCGATGCTGACGCTGGTGACGGCTGATAAC
>JABDPP010000288.1 GCA_013042765.1 Litoreibacter sp. | reverse complement strand
GTCCAACCCGGCATTCAAGGAGCGACTGTTGGCCAATGGTTCGGAGGCAGCGCGGGAGATGGGCTTCGATATCGGACCGATGCATCTCGTCGCGGTCGAGAACACGGCCGACACCCACAACCTGATCGTCTGCACCTTGTGCTCGTGCTACCCGCGCAACCTGCTGGGCCTTCCGCCCGACTGGTACAAGACCCGCGCCTACCGCTCACGCGCGGTGCGCGAACCCCGTGCAGTGCTGCGCGAATTCGGTGTCGAACTGCCCGAAACCACGCAGGTCCGCGTGCACGACAGCACGGCGGACATGCGCTACATCGTTCTGCCCGCACGCCCGGCGGGCAGCGACGGGTGTGATGAGGCGGCTCTGGCCGAGCTCGTTACCCGCGATTCCATGATTGGCACCGGACTTCCGAAAGCACCCAGTTGATCCGTTCGCCCGTTGCACGCGGCATCGTGCTGATGCTCGCGGCTATCCTGATGTTCACGCTGATGGACGCGGTCGCAAAGCACCTCTCCACGCGTATTGATACAGTTCAGGCCCTCTGGGCCCGCTACACTTTCCAGATGGTCGTCGTCAGCCTGCTGATCGCGCCGCGCGCCCGCACGGTTCTGCGCACACGTCACCCCTGGCTACAACTGTTCCGGGCCGTGGCCCTACTCGGCGCCACCGGTTTCTTCTTTTACAGCCTAAAGAAGATGTCTCTGGTCGAGGTTACCGCGATCATGCAGATCTCGCCCATCTTCATCATGCTGGGGGCGGCGGTTTTCCTCGGCGAACGGTTCGGCCAGCGGCGGGCGATCGCTGCCGTTATCGCGCTGGCCGGTGCGCTGATTGTTCTGCGACCGGGCACGGAGGCCTTCACGAGTTGGGCGCTGCTGCCCATCGCCGGCACGCTGTGCTATTCGAGCTATGCGCTGGCCACGCGCTACGCCGGCCGCGACGAGGATGTGTGGACCTCTCTGTTTTATACCGCGACTGTGGCAACGATTGTTCTCAGCCTTGCGGTTCCATCCTTCTGGCAACCGTTAAACAGCGGTGATATCGCGCCGATGATCCTCGTGGGCGTATTCGGAACGCTGGGTCAGCTTCTGTTGATCCGCTCATTCAGTCTTGCTCAGGCGTCTGTGCTGGCGCCGTTTTCCTACACGGCGCTGATCTGGTCGTCGCTCTGGGGGATCGTCTTCTTCGGCAGTTACCCGGACCTGCCGGTTTATCTGGGCGCGCTTGTGATCGTGGCGGCGGGACTTTATGTCTGGCACCGCGAAACGACCGTCAAAGCCAACTGAGACCCGCAATAGATGTCCCGCCCACCAACAGCCCTGAAGCGCAATGCGCCGCTTGATTTCCTGACCAACCTCGTGTTGCGGGCAATCATCGGGCTGGCGCTGGCCCTGCCCTACCGGCTGCGCGTGCCGATGACGGGTTGGATCGTGTCGCGCCTGGTGGCGCCACTGGCAGGCTATTCGCGCCGGATCCGCGAGAACCTCGCCCATGTTTGCCCGGACGTGCCCGAAGCCGAGGTTGAGCGCCTGATCCGCGCGGTGCCGAACAATGCCGGGCGCACATTGATCGAGATTTATTCCGGCAAGGGCTTCACCGACCGCTTTGCACACGCGCCGCTTACGGGTCCAGGCGTGGCGGCACTCGAGGCTGCGCATACTGAGAACCGCCCCGTGATCCTGGTGACCGGGCATATCGGGAATTACGACGCGCCGCGCGCCGCTCTGATCGCGAAGGGCTTTCGGGTTGGCGCGCTTTACCGTCAGATGAACAACCCCTATTTCAATGCCCATTACGAAGCTGCGATCTCAATGATCGGCACGCCGATCTTCCCCAAGACCCGCAAAGGTCTGGGGTCGATGGTCCGTTACTTGCGTGAAGGCAACATGATCGGGTTGCTGCTGGATAACTTCATCATTGACGGTGCGGATCTGACGTTCTTCGGAAAGACCGCGCCAACCGCCCTTTCCGCTGCCGAAATGGCGCTCAAATACGACGCTTTGCTGGTGCCGGTCTACGGGATCCGGCAGGAGAACGGCTTCGATTTCGAGGTCATCTGCGAAGCGCCAATTCCACCGTCCGAGCCCGTCGAGATGACACAGGCGCTCAACGATTCCCTAGAAGCTCTGGTTCGCAAGCACATGGACCAGTGGTTCTGGATCCATCGTCGCTGGAAACCTGAACTCGAAGAGTTACGTCAGTCGAGGCGCGCCGCCGCCAATATCGGGCCGGACGTGCCGTCCTGAACGATCACCACGGCCGGCGCCTCGCCCTCGGCCGGAGCGGCCAGCTCGAGCGGGGATTTGCCATTCCAGCCGCCGATCGTCTCCCAGGAGGTGACGACGTTGTGATAAGTGATCGTCTTGCCGGCATTCTCACCGCGCCGGATCTCGACGGTTTCGCTGTTCTTGAATCGCACCAGCTGGATCTTCATGTCCTGCGGCGTCACCCCCAGCACCTGTGCGCGGATCTCGAACCGATCGCCTCGGCGCGACAGGTCCACGTCCACCGCCTTGGCCGCCGCATTTTGGCGCTGGATATGATCGGCCAGAACCATCGCCTTGGTGCCCACGATCATATCGCGCCCGCCCACGACCATCTGCGGCGTATAGATCATTGTGCTGCCGGCATGGCGCGCATAGGCGCGCTGCCGCTCGGTATAGGACGGATCGGCCAGTTCATCCTTCCAGCCGAGGTAATCCCAATAATCGACATGCAGCGATAGCGCGATCACATCCTCGCGCGCGGCCAGTTGCGACAGGAGCGCGTCAGCCGGCGGGCAGGAAGAGCAGCCCTGGGAGGTATAAAGCTCGACCACGACACCGTCCGCGGCCCCGCGATCGGCAGAAAAAAGAGCTAGGCAGGTCGCGGCAGCGAGAATTCCGAAATTGCGCATTTAGGGTTTTTGTCCGATCTTGTTCACGCATCACTCCTATCAAGGCCGCGAACCACGTGCCAATCAAGGTTTTGCGAGGTCGCTGTCACAATGCCCGCCCTCACAGCCAGCGCCGGGTCTGGCCCAGGTAGGCCTCACC
>JABDPP010000283.1 GCA_013042765.1 Litoreibacter sp. | reverse complement strand
CGAACGGGCCGGTCACGGCCGGTGCCGACGAGATCCTGCGCAAGAAGGGTACCGTGATCATTCCCGATCTCTATGCCAATGCCGGCGGGGTGACGGTCAGCTATTTTGAATGGGTCAAGAACCTGTCGCATATCCGGTTCGGCCGGATGCAGCGCCGCCAGGAAGAGGCGCAGCACCGCTTGCTGGTCAATGAGCTGGAGCGGTTAAGCTCTGAAAGCAACCTCGGTTGGGAACCAAGCACCAACTTCAAGGAACGTTACTTTGAGGGCGCCGGCGAGGTGGAACTGGTCCGCTCTGGTCTCGATGATACGATGCGCACCGCGTATCAGGCGATGCGCAACGTCTGGCACGCCCGCGACGATGTCGAGGACCTGCGCACGGCGGGCTACCTGGTTTCGATTGACCGTGTCGCGGCGAGTTACCGCGCGAAGGGGCTGTGATCTAGCAGACCGTCCCGTTCGGCAATAATGACCACCAGCCTGTCGGACATGACCTTGCATCCAGCCCCCGGGGTCACGCCGCCGACACCTATGCGCTTGCCCATGCGCCACCACAGACCAGGAACCCAAGCGCGCGGGTAGGACACCTTGGTGGTGACGAGAAATCCGTTCGATGGCTTGAACGCGAAAAAGCTGCGGTCGATCTTCGCGACGTCCTCGACCTTGCACAACACTGTGCCGTCCGACATGCGAAGCTCGTCCTCCGTCAGCTCAATGGCGCGGTCCGTTGAGTGCCAGAGCTTGTGCCCGCCGTAGATCAGAACAAGGCCACAGCCGACCATGATGGCGATCCAGTGCAAGCCCGGTGGAGGACGCGACGCGGCAAGATAGATGAACATCACTCCAAGGCCCGCCAGAACACCGGCACTGATGAATCTGCGAACGGCTGAGGGCGCGACTTCGGCGATAACTTCGGACATGATACGGCTCGCTTTTGTGGTTCCAGCGTCGCTTATCGTGTTCCGCCGGCCATGACCAGCCAAAGCGCGATTGCCGGCTATCCCCGCGCAGGAATGACCTCGTAGCCGGGTTCCTCCGGCTCATCATCCGACATCTCGGCGGGAAAGCCCGGCGCGCGGATATCAAGGCCTGTTGCTTCTTCGATCCGCTTGATGATGTTGGGCGACAGTTCACGCGGGCCAAAGCGTTCGACCCCATCCTTGAAGATCTCGATCATCAGCGGGTTCATCTCCAGCGGCACACCCGCCCGGTCAGCCACATCCTGAAACAACCCGATATCCTTCAGCACGAGGTCCATCGTAAACGAGATATCGCGCGAGCCGTTCAGGATGACCTGGCTTTCGGTCTCATGGACAAAGGAGTTGCCGCTCGAGATCCGGATCGCCTCAAAGGCGGTGTTCAGATCCATTCCCGAGGCCTTGGCGACGCTTAACGCCTCCGCGCAGGTGATCAGGTTCGCTGTGGCGAGGTAGTTGGTCAGAACCTTCAACACGCTGGCAGAACCCAAATCGCCCGTATGCAGCACCCGTCGACCCATCATGGTCAGAAGCGGCAGGATCCGCTCAAAGGTTTCGCGGTCGCAGCCCGCAAATATGCTGATATTGCCGGTTGCAGCCCGGTGGCAACCGCCCGAGACCGGGCAATCCACCGCCGCCGCCCCCGTGGCCAAGACCTTGGCCGCCAGCCGTTTGACCTCCGCCTCGTCCGTGGTCGACATCTCCATCCAGATTTTGCCCGGCCCCAAAGCTTCCAGAAGGCCGTCATCTCCTTCCACCACGGCTGCGGAAATACTCGGATGCGGCAGGCAGGTGATCACCGCGTCGCACGCCTGCGCTACTTGCTTCGGGCTGTTGGCAGCCTTGGCACCCTGATCCACGAACTGCGCCACCAGATCGTCTTCGAGATCGCGCACCATGATATCCGCGCCATTTCGCAATAGGCTTCCCGCCAGCTTTCCACCGACATTTCCCAACCCAATAAATCCGACCCGCATGCCATCCTCCTTGCGTTTTTCGCTACGCTGTAGGCCGCAATCGGGCCCGTCTGTTCTGAAACCGACATGGGTGGGGCTGATCATTACAACTGTGCAGTGATGCACAAAGACTTCTCGCCCGCCACGAATTGCCGTGAGCCCCGGACCGGGCTATCTGGTCGACAAAGGAGCCCGCCCATGTCCATTCGTCCCATCACCCACCAGTCCGCCGCTGTTCCGACCATGGAGGGCGCAGGCGTCAAGCTGCATCGCGCTTTTGGCTTTCAGAACCCGGACCAACTTGATCCTTTTCTTCTTTTTGACGATTTCAGGAACGACTTGCCGCAGGATTACATGGCTGGCTTCCCCTGGCACCCACATCGCGGGATCGAGACGATCACCTACGTTCTGAACGGCACGGTCGAGCATGGCGACAGTCTTGGCAACGAAGGTACGCTTGGCGCAGGCGATGTGCAGTGGATGACAGCGGGTTCCGGCATTCTCCATCAGGAAATGCCAAAGGGAAATGCAAAGGGTCAGATGCACGGCTTCCAGCTCTGGGCGAACCTGCCCGGCAGTCTCAAGATGACGGCGCCGCGCTATCAGGACGTTGAGGGCAAGGACATTCCCGAGGTGATCGACGATGACGGCACACGCGTGAAGATCATTGTCGGATCCTTCTGGGGGCAGCGCGGTCCGGTGGATGGCATTGCCGCCGATCCACAATATCTGGATATCTACGTGCCGGCAGGGTTGCGCAAGACCTTCAAGGTCGACACTTATCGCCGCGCTTTTGCCTATGTTTTCGACGGTTCTGGAAAGTTCGCCGACGCCTCGGACCCAAAAGGCGTCCTGCTGGAAAAGGAAGTGATGGGCGAAGAGGTCAACATCCGGGACCTGAGCGGCGACCGCACCCTGATCCAGTTCGGCACCGGGGACGAAGTCACCGTACAGGCTGGCCCAAGGGGGATCCGGTTCCTGCTGATCTCCGGCGCGCCGATCGAGGAACCTGTAGCCTGGCACGGTCCGATCGTGATGAACACTCAGGAAGAGCTGATGCAGGCCATGCGCGATCTGCGTAACGGCACCTTCATCAAGCCGGCGCACTGAGACACGACGAGCCTAGTAGCCGCGCCACCCGAGGAAAGCGGACAGGGCCAGCACGATAAGGGTCAGTTGGATGACGATAAGCGTTGTCGTGCGCAGGCGGCTCTTCACCCGGATTTCACCGGGCTCGATGCCTTTAAGGAATTCCAGACAGGTCGAATAATCGCCTGTCACCTTCTGCGCATCAAGCTCAAGCGCCCGACCGGCATCCATCGCCTGCTCCTGCGCCTCAACCAATTCCAGCGCGGCCTTCCGCACTTTTCTGGGCAGCTGAGAGCCGGCGGAGCCAATCCGGGCCCTGAGCGTCTTACCCTTCGCACCGAGACGTTCCCCAAGCAGTTCACTGATCCGCTCGGCCAGCTGATTGACGGTAACCTGCTCCATTCCAAACCCTTCAGAAGTCAGCCCGACTTTAGCTAACGCGGCGCCACTTTCAACTCATCCCGGCAGGTGTTAGGAGAAATCATGCTTTCCGTGACACGACATGGCGACCAAACGGACCAGCCGCCGCTGCTGATCGCGCACGGGCTGTTTGGCTCGGCCCGCAACTGGGGTGTTATCGCCAAGCGCCTCTCCGACAGCCGCGAGGTGATCACGGTCGACATGCGAAACCACGGCACCAGCCAGTGGTTCGAGACCCATAGTTACGAGGATCTCGCCGAAGATCTGGCGAGGATACTTGATCGTCCTACTGATGTTCTGGGGCATTCGATGGGGGGAAAAGCGGCGATGGTGCTGGCGCTTGACAAGCCGGACCTCGTGAATCGCCTGATCGTTGCCGATATCGCGCCCGTCACATACACACACTCCCAGCAGGGTCCGCTCGATGCCATGCGCAAAGTCGATCTGAGCCGCGTCAGCCAGCGCAGCGACGCAGCCGCCCAGATGGATGACGTAGACCCCGCCGTGCGCGCATTCCTGCTGCAATCACTTGACGTTGTCGAAGGCCGCTGGCGGCTGAACCTTGACGTTTTGTCCGACCAGATGGCGACAATCATCGGTTTCCCAGAAAAGACCAACCTGTTCGAGAACCCGGCGCTTTTCTTATCAGGCGCGAACTCTGACTACGTGTTGCCGGAGCATCGCGATCACATCAAATCATTGTTCCCGAACTCTAAATTCGCGAAAATTCCCGGCGCCGGACACTGGCTGCACGCGGAAAAACCGCGAGAGTTTGAACTGGCTGTCAGGGGCTATCTGGATCTAACATCCGCCGGATGATCCCGCTTTTCTGAACGTAGTGACTAAACAGAGCCGCCGCGACATGAACGCCGACAAACATCAGCAGGATCTTTGTCAGTATTTCGTGCACCTCGCCCGCGCCCTCTGACGCCTGCCCCCAAGCCACAGCTCCTGTTACCGGCAGCAAGATCATCACGCCGTAAAGGCTGTAATGGACCAGATGGGCAACGGTCTTCTGAACACCGCCCGCCGGGTGATCTGGCACGCCGCGCGCCTGTCGCACCGCCAGCCGGGCAAAGGCCAGCAGAAGGATCAGGCCCCCGGTGGCAAAATGCAGGATAACAGGCACCGATAGTGTCAACGCCCCGGCATCAAGCCCTCTGTCAAAGGCATTGTCTATGCCGTCGTGAAACAGGAATTGCAGGACGATCAGAACGAATACGGCCCAATGCAACTGAATTTGAACCCTGGAGTAACCGGAAGGTTTGGCCATGCGTTGCTCCCGCGAAAGAACCACTTTTCACAAGCCTAGCGCCGTTCTTGGGTCGCGCCAAGCGTGCAAACGCGTTGGTTGTTTGAGCAAAATCAACTCTTGAACATGACCCGCGTGGCAGGTTGGGGCTCTCGTCGAAAGGAGACATCATGCGCGCTGTTTTTGTTTTCACCGCACTGCTTGCCGCCTGTCCCGCCTTGGCACAGGATCCCGATCCGGAACTTGGCCGCGAGTTGGCAGAGCAATATTGCACCAACTGCCATGACATCGAAGCGGACGGTCAGATGAAGCAATACCCGCCCAGTTTCGCCGCCATCGCGGTCTTTCGCAGCTCTGAGCAGATCATGAGCCGAATCCAGTTTCCACCGTTTCACGTTTCTATGCCGCAGATGTCGCTGGTTCTCGACGCCTCTAATGTGGAGGATCTGACCGCCTATATCGTGGGCTTGGAGCGCTAGCGCCCCCAACGGATCCGGCGCGGAACAGCCGGCCGGATGTGACAGGTTTGCAGCACCTGTCCGCTGAAACGGTTGAAATTCGCCGGTTTTTAGCCGTGCCATTTGTTGATCTTGCCCTATGCGGGTCAACTGGCTAGGCAACCGTGAATATCAATCGCTTCCAAGAGGACTTTCATGATCCGACTTCTGCCCATTATCGCCCTTCTGGCCCTGACCGCTTGTGAAACCATCGAAGGCGCAGGCCGTGACATCAGCGGTGGCGCGCGTGCGGTGAAAAACGCATTCTAAAGGTATTCTGGCCGCAAAACCGGTCGCACAGATGATTTCTAAGAAAGCAAAACGGCAGGCCCTGGGCCTGCCGTTTTCAGATGCCATACAAACTTTGCCCTCTCCGCATCATTTCGGAGATTCATTGGGCAAATTTATCGCATCTCGTGCTTACTCTGACGCAGACAACGACATGTGGTTGCACTCGATCGAATGCCGGGCTACACGCCAAGGCATAGGTGCTATTAGACGCGGTAATGCATTCTGACGTTGAGGCTCGATTGTTGGCGCAATCGGGCCTCGCTTCGTTTACGAGGTCTCGCTGTCGGCAGAGGCAAGATCCGGAAAATCTGTTCCAGAATAGGAAAAGGCGCCAGGTGCTTAGACGCGGTCTTCGCATTGTGTCTTGCGACACCCCTGACGCCTTCCTGAACCTATCATCCCCCCAGAGGGCGACTGCTGGCCCAGCTTGCTCGGGACCTTGCGATCCTCCGCCACCACGTCCAATCAGTGATCGACCATGGCCCGCTCCGACCCTGATGAAACCGCCCTTTCGCCACGACCCTTTCGGACCCACACGATGCGACCTGCTTCCCCGCTGCTTTTGCGAACCGAGCCTGACCCGAAAGCCTATCCCGTTCCGCTCCGACCTCGGTTGGCCTTTGCGTCCACCCCTTCGCCGAAGCTCGGAGGCGGTAGATTTAAGTTCGGCCAAGGCACGTGAGTCGCGCAAGGAAAAAATCGCGGGTAGTGGAAATTTCTTGGGGATAAATCACTGGTTTTAATGTGGAATTGCTTGTGGATAAAGTGTGATCAAATTCCAAAAAAGACAGTGTTTCGGCTAAGTTGCGGTCCGAATTTCAGAGACGGAACTTGGCCCAGCGCCAACAACCAACCCAAAACCCAATTTCAGGGGACAAAGCTTTCGGATCCGGACGACTCACCCAAATCGAAAGCATGTTTCAATCCCGTCCGGTTCTGGCTGACACCCGGCCAAAGCCTTGCTATGGTCCGCTCAGGAGGAACGAGCATGAAAAAAATCAGCTTCATTCTTATGACGATCGCGGCCAGCGCGACGCTGTCAGGATGCGCACCATTGGTGATCGGGGCCGGTGGCGCGGTCATTGCAGACGAAATTGTCGAAGACAGGAAAGGCGGCGACGGTCTGTTCTGACGATAACTGCTTGTCAGCTGTCCATCTTCAGCGCTGAAATGAACGCCTCCTGCGGAATGTCGACCTTCCCGAACTGGCGCATTTTCTTCTTACCGGCCTTCTGCTTTTCCAGAAGTTTCTTCTTCCGGGTCACGTCACCGCCATAGCATTTCGCGGTCACGTCCTTGCGGAGCGCCGCGAGGGTTTCGCGAGCGATGATCCGTCCACCAATCGCGGCTTGAATCGGGATCTTAAACATGTGGCGCGGGATCAGGTCTTTGAGCTTTTCCACCATCGCGCGGCCACGCTGTTCAGCCCTGTCGCGGTGTACCATGGTGGAAAGCGCATCAACCGGCTCTTCATTCACAAGGATCTGCATCTTAACGAGGTAATCCTCGCGGTATCCGGTCATCTGGTAGTCGAAGCTGGCATAGCCCTTGGTCACGGATTTCAGCCGGTCGTAGAAATCAAAGACGACCTCGTTCAGCGGCAGGTCGTAGACGACCATGGCGCGCGAGCCGGCATAGGTCAGGTCAAGTTGAATACCACGGCGGTCCTGGCAGAGCTTGAGCACGTCGCCCAGATATTCGTCCGGCACAAGGATCGTGGCCTTGATGCGGGGCTCTTCCAGATGGTCGACATGGGTCAGGTCGGGCATATCGGCGGGGTTGTGCAGCTCGATCATTTCGCCGTCGCGCATGTAGACATGGTAGATCACGCTCGGTGCTGTGGTGATCAGCTCGATGTCATATTCGCGCTCGATCCGGTCACGGATCACCTCGAGGTGCAGAAGGCCAAGGAAACCGCAACGGAACCCGAAGCCGAGCGCGGCGGAGGTCTCCATTTCCGATGAAAAACTCGCGTCATTCAGAGCCAGTTTCTCGATCGCGTCGCGCAGATCCTCGAACTGGGCGCTATCGACCGGGAAAAGACCGCAGAACACGACCGGTTGAGACGGCTTGAAGCCCGGCAACGCCTCGCTCGTGCCCTTCTTCTCATGGGTGACGGTGTCACCCACTCGGGTGTCGCGCACCTGTTTGATCGAGGCGGTGAGAAACCCGATCTCACCCGGACCCAGCTGCGGGATCTCGGCCATGGCGGGTTTGAATACGCCGATCCGGTCGACCTGATGGATCGATCCGTTCGACAGCATCTTGATCCGGTCGCCCTTTTTCAAAACGCCGTCAATGATGCGCACCAGAACGATCACGCCAAGATAGGCATCATACCAGCTATCGACGAGCATTGCCTTCAGAGGCGCGTCGACCTCGCCCTGAGGGGAAGGCAATTCCTTGACAATAGCCTCCAGAGTTTCATGGATGCCCTCGCCGGTCTTTGCGGAAACCCGAATGGCTCCGGTCGCATCGATTCCGATCACGTCCTCGATCTGCTCCGCAACGCGGTCGCAATCAGAGGCAGGCAGGTCAATCTTGTTGAGCACCGGAACGATCTCGTGGTCGGCGTCAATCGCCTGGTAGACATTGGCCAGCGTCTGCGCCTCGACCCCTTGGGTGCTGTCGACCACAAGCAGCGAGCCCTCGACCGCGCGCATGGAGCGGGACACCTCGTAGGCGAAATCGACGTGGCCGGGCGTGTCGATCAGGTTCAGCACGTAATCCTGACCGTCATCAGCACGGTAATCGATGCGCACGGTGTTGGCCTTGATGGTGATACCGCGCTCACGCTCGATATCCATCGCGTCGAGAAGTTGCTCCTTCATATCGCGATCCTTCACCGTCCCGGTCTCCTGGATCAGGCGATCGGCCAGCGTGGATTTGCCGTGGTCGATATGGGCCACGATCGAGAAATTACGGATATGCGCGAGGTCGGTCATAGCGCTGATATGTAGGGGTTTCGTGGGGTTGGCAAGTAGCAGCGCCCCGACGCTGGCGGGCTC
>JABDPP010000282.1 GCA_013042765.1 Litoreibacter sp. | reverse complement strand
TCCGGGCGGCAGGAGTCCCCTGTCGTGGTGAGTAGGGGAACACATGCAGCCAGGTGAGATCGCACTCCTCGACGAGTTTCATCGAGTTCTCGAACATCGCGTCCGTTTCCGTGGGGAAACCGGCAATGATATCGGCCCCGAATGTCATATCAGGGCGCAGGGCACGGGCCTCTTCGCAGAATCGGATCGCGTCATCGCGCAGATGGCGGCGTTTCATGCGTTTGAGGATCATGTCATCCCCGGCCTGAAGGCTCAGGTGAAGATGCGGCATCAGCCGTGGTTCCGTCGCGATGGCCTGCATCAGGGCGTCATCCACCTCGATCGAGTCGATCGAGCTGATTCGCAGTCGCGGCAGATCGGGCACCAGTTTCAGAATGCGCATCACCAGATCGCCAAGCTTGGGCTCCGCAGGCAGATCCGCGCCCCATGAGGTCATGTCGACCCCCGTCAGCACGACCTCGTTATAGCCACGGTCCACCAGCCGCTTGATCTGATCCACGACGACGCCCGCGGGTACTGAACGGGAATTACCGCGGCCAAAGGGAATGATGCAGAAGGTACATCTGTGATCACAGCCGTTCTGAACCTGCACATAGGCGCGGGAGCGGGTGCCGAAGCCGTCGATCAAATGTCCTGCCGTCTCCCGGACCGACATGATGTCATCAACCTGAACCTTTTCGGTCTCACCTATGAAATCAGTATCTAATCCAGCCCAAGTTTCTATTTTCATCTTCTCGGAATTACCGAGAACGAGATCAACCTCGGACATTTTCGAGAATGTCTCTGGCTCGGTCTGAGCGGCACATCCCGTCACGATCAGCCGGGCGCCTGGATTGTCCCGGCGCAGTTTTCTAATTTCCTGACGGGCTTTTCGGACGGCCTCCGCGGTAACGGCGCAGGTGTTAACAACCACCGTATCCTCGATCCCTGCGGCGGCAGTCAGCTCGCGCATCGCCTCGGTCTCATAGGCGTTCAGCCGGCAGCCGAGCGTGGTGAATTTTGGTGCCTTGCGGTCCATCACAACGCGTCCAGAAACTGTGCGGTCAGATGGCCCGAGAACGCGTGCATCGTCGCACCGGTCATCCAGACGCCGTCGTCGCGCCAGTCGATGTCGATCGGACCGCCATCAAGATCGATCCGTACTTTGCGGCCGGTCAGGCCTCTGCGCGCCGCGGCAACGGCCACAGCGCAGGAGGAGGAGCCGGAGGCAAGCGTGATCCCGACACCGCGCTCCCAAACCCGCATACGCAGGTGATCAGGGCCAAGAACATGGGCGACCTGAACATTGGTGCGCTCGGGGAAAAGCGGGTGGCGCTCATGGGCGGTGCCAATAGCCGTCAGATCGATACCGGCCACGTTATCGACAAAGAAGGTGCAATGGGGATTGCCCATACCAGTCGCGGTCGGTTCACCCTCGATCGGCAGCTTCAGCGTATCCATCGCCTCGCTCAGTGGAATATCGGCCCAATCCAACAAGGGCTGGCCCATATTCACACGTGTCATCCCCTCGCCAGCATCTTCGGCCTGCAACACGCCCCGCTCTGTCTTCAGCGTCATGGCGGCGACGCCCGTGCGGTCCATCTCGTGGCGCGCGATGCAGCGGGTGGCGTTGCCGCAGGCTCCGGCAGTGGAGCCATCGGCGTTGTAGAAGGTCAGACCGATATCGGCCTCGGTGCTGTTTTCGAGCACAACGAGCTGGTCAAAACCGATTCCCCGATGCCGATCCCCGACAGCACGGGCCAGCTCCGCCGTAACCACGGACGGACCGCTCCGTTGGTCGATGACCACGAAGTCGTTGCCCAGCCCATGCATTTTCATGAAGGGCAGGCCGGAAAGAGAGTCGGCACCTTGCATAGAGGCGCATATAGCCCTGTCTGCCCCGGTTTGAAAGATGCGGAGCGCAATGGGCTGTTTTGGGGGTTGACCGCCTGAGGCGACCTTTCTAGTAAGACGCCTCGTGGGCCCTTAGCTCAGTTGGTAGAGCAACTGACTTTTAATCAGTGGGTCGCAGGTTCGAATCCTGCAGGGCTCACCATCTTTCCTTTCGAAGTGATTCAGTCGACCGGAGCAAAGCTATCGGCATGTGCGCGATCCCAACGCGTTCTGTAGTCATGACCGTCCGCGCCTTTTTTCAGAAGGAATCCCTCCGGAAGATACGGGAATGCCTCGTCTCCGGTTTCCATCCGCGAGTCGCTCTGGCGGGTGAGGAAATGGCGTGGCAGGAAATCGCGGGGGTCATGGAGCCCGGCCGCGCCGGTCATCTCCCCAAGCGCTTTCAGAGTATTGCGATGGAAACGCGCCACGCGTTGGCTCTTATCGGCGACATCGAGCGCGCGTTGGCGAATGGGGTCCTGTGTGGCGACCCCGACCGGGCAGTGGTTCGTGTGACAGGCCTGGGCCTGAATGCAGCCGATAGCAAACATATAGCCGCGGGCGGAGTT
>JABDPP010000281.1 GCA_013042765.1 Litoreibacter sp. | reverse complement strand
CCCGGGCGGGCAACCACGACCTCCCCGATGCCTTCCGAAGTCAGTTTGTCCAGATGGTCCGATGTCAGCGTGACGCCTTTGCGCAGCCGACGGCCACCGACACGCAGAGAATGGGCGAGGATCGCGCCCTCTGCCTCCTTGACCGGAACCGCGCCGAACTCCATCAGCCCTGTCTCAGGCGTGCAATGATCTCCGCCATGATCGATATAGCGATCTCGGCCGGTGATTTCGCCCCGATATCGAGCCCGACCGGCGCGTGGATGCGGTCAATCTGCTCTTTCGTGAAGCCTTCTTCTTCCAACCGCGCCACGCGCTTGGCGTGGGTGCGGGTCGAGCCCAGGCAACCGAGGTAGAAACAGGGGGACCCCAGCGCCACACGGATCGCGGGATCGTCGAGCTTGGGGTCATGGGTCAGGGTGACAATAGCGGCGCGGGCATCCGGCGCGAAGGCCTCGAGCGCCGCGTCCGGCCAGTCATGGATCAAGGTTTCACCGGGGAATCGCTCGGCGCTGCCAAAAGCCTCCCGCGGGTCGATCAGGACCGGGTCAAACCCGGCCAGCCGCGCCATGCTCAGAAGCGGCTGCGCGATGTGAACCGCACCTATCACCGCCATCCGCAGCGGCGGGTTGTGGATCGCGACGAAATCATCGTCCTCAAATCCGGATTTGTCAGAGCGGAACCGATCCGCGAAGCCCTGTTCGGGCCCGGTGAGACCGCGCGCCCAGCTCTTGATGTTCACAACATAAGCTGCCGGCCTGCGCGCCGCCCTGCGGGCCACGAGGTCTTCGAGGAGCTCTGCAGGCATAGCGGCGCCCACCGGTTCCACGAGAACCCGGATCGTGCCGCCGCAGGCCAGACCGACCGCGAAGGCCTCGTCATCGCTTACCCCGTATTCGAGAAGCCGCGGCTTGCCATCCTCGAGCGCCTCGATGGCTTCGACCACCACGGCGCCCTCGACACAGCCACCCGAGACCGAGCCCATGATGTCGCCGGCACCGCTGATCGCAAGCTGGCTGCCCACGGGCCGCGGGGCCGAGCCCCATGTCTGGATAACCGTGGCAAGAGCGGCCTTCTCGCCACTGCGATGCCAGTCGAGAGCGATGGCGGGGATGTCGTTGAGATCGGCTGTCATGGGCGCTTATGTAATCTACCGAGCTCACAGGCGAAAGGGTATGTTACCCCTCAATTGCGTCTCTACGCCCCCAACATCGCCATGAGGCGGGCCTTTTCGCCGGAATCCCGGGGCTGGCTGATTGCCTCCGCCAGTGCCGAAAGTGACGCGATGTTATGGCCGGCGCGGAAGCTGTCCACATGGGGCAGCATGGCGGCAATTCCCTGTGCTTTGGGGGCGAAACCATCCCAGCGCAAAAGCGGGTTGAGCCAGATCACCTGACGTGCGCTCAGATGCAGGCGTTGCATCTCCAGCGACAGAGCCTCCGGGTCATCGCGGTCGAGCCCGTCGGTGATCAGAAGCACCACCGCCCCCTGCCCCAGCACGCGGCGCGACCAGTCGCGGTTGAACGTATGCAGGCAGGACCCGATCCGCGTACCGCCCTCCCAATCCTGTGCCTGCGCGCCCGCCGCGGCCAGTGCGGCATCCACATCGCGGGTGCGCAGATGCCTCGTGATATTGGTCAGCCTTGTGCCGAAAGTGAAAGCATGGACCTGCGCCCAGCCCGCTCCGCGTTGGTTGCTGACCGCATGCAGGAAATGCAGGACCGCGCGGGAATACTGGCTCATGGATCCGGAAATATCACAGAGTGCCACCAGGTTCGGCCAGCGGATCCTCTTTTTCTTTCGAGCAAGAAGCTGCACCTCGCCACCTGTGCGCATCGACTGGCGAATCGTGGCGCGCCAATCCATCTGCCCTCCCAGCGGATCGGCCTGCGTCCGGCGGCTTTGCATTGGGCGTACCGGCAGGCTCAGTTTGGCCAACATGCGCTTGGCCTCGGCCATTTCCGCCGCGCTCATCTGCTCGAAATCAAGCGATCGCAGACGTTCTTGCGAGGACATGGTGCGTGAGGCTTCGATCTCGATCTCCGAGCCCTCCTCTCCGTCGGGCAGATCCGGCAGATCCCGCTCTACGCCATCGAGCAACGCCTCGGCCGCGCGCTTCTCGCCGGCCTTCGCCTTGCGCTCTTCCTGAACACCCCGCACCGCAGGGGTCAGGAACGACATCATCTGCTCCAGATAGCGCGGATCGCGCCAGAACAGCCGGAAGACCTGTGCGAACACGGCCCGGTGCTCGGGCCGGGAGACAAAGCAGGCCTGAAGCGTGAAGTAAAAGTCCTGCCGGTGCGAGAAGCCTGCCGCCTCGACCGCCCGGATCGCGTCGATCACCCGGCCCGGGCCCACCGGGACACCCGCCGCCCGCAAGGCCCGAGCAAACCACGTGATGTTGGCTGCCAGTTTGCCGTCTTCAGGGATATCGAGCGGGAGATATTCAGCCATGACCTGCCCGCGTGTCATGGGGGGCCAGCCCCCCAGCCCCCCCGGGATATTTCTGGAGAACTGAAAGCATCAGGCCTCCGCCAGTTCGGCCCGAACCTCGTCGAGGATACGGCCCGCCTCAGAGCCCTGTATCTTTTGGATATCATCCTGGTACTTCAGGATCGCGCCCAGCGTATCGGCTATGACCTCGGGGCTCATCGTCATCACGTCCAGCGCCAACAGGCACTTGGCCCAATCGATGGTTTCGGCCACGCCCGGTTTCTTGAACAGATCTTCCGTGCGCAGATGCTGGACAAAGCCCACGATCTCGCGGCTGAGCGCCTCCTGCGCCTCGGGAGCGCGGGCCTGCAGGATCTCCATCTCCTGGTCAAAGGACGGGTAATCGACCCAATGGTAGAGGCAGCGCCGCTTCAGCGCGTCATGCACTTCCCGCGTCCGGTTCGAGGTCAGGATCACGATGGGCGGTGCGTCGGCCTTGATCGTTCCCAACTCGGGGATCGTGACCTGGAAATCCGACAGCGCTTCGAGCAGGAAGGCCTCGAACGGCTCATCGGTGCGGTCCAGTTCGTCGATCAGAAGGACGGGCGGGCCGCCCTCCTGAGGTTGCATTGCCTCAAGAAGCGGCCGGGCAATCAGGTAGTCGCCGGAAAAAAGCTCTTGCTTGAGGAGGTCGCGGTCTGCATTGCCTTCCGCTTCCGCCGCGCGGATCGCAACCATCTGGGCTGCGAAGTTCCACTCGTAAACCGCCGAGGCCGCGTCCAGCCCCTCGTAGCATTGCAGGCGGATCAGGCGACGGCCTAGCGACGCGGCGATGGCTTTTGCAATCTCGGTTTTGCCGACGCCCGCCTCGCCTTCGAGAAAGATCGGGCGGCCCAGCTTGAGCGAGAGAAACACCACCGTGGCCAGCGCGCGGCCGCAGACATAGTTCTGCTCGGCCAGAATGGCCTGAACATCATCAATCGATCCGGGCAGGTTTTGCATGAATTACCTCCGTTTGCGCGTGGCGTCTCTCACCCTTAGGCCAAGCAGATGCCAGGCACCATAATCCT
The DNA here is from genome assembly GCA_013042765.1 of Litoreibacter sp. Taxonomy (GTDB): domain Bacteria; phylum Pseudomonadota; class Alphaproteobacteria; order Rhodobacterales; family Rhodobacteraceae; genus Litoreibacter. The sequence goes on along the minus strand of JABDPP010000281.1, from coordinate 1,684 downwards.
AATGATTGGTCTCTGCGCGCTCGACCGTAAAGAAGAAATCCGGTGCGATCGCTTTCAGGTTGGCCACTTCATCGGGAATGGCAGAGGGACCCGCTAGGAAAACATTGGCGCCGAAATGCGTGTGCAGACGAGACAGACGCTCCATGCGAGGGCTTGTCAGTTCCTTGTAGAACGCGGCATAGGCGGGGCTGTCCCGCAATTCATCTATTTTCGCCCGATGGCGCAAGACGCAGAACTCATGGGCCGCGCGGATCTCGGGATCCGCCATCAGACGGTCAAACTCCTCTCGGAGAAGAGGCAGCTTGCCATGGATCGAGCGATCCTTTTGCCAGTTATTGTTCATCCGGAACCAGTAGCCCAGCCCCTGATCGCGGTCGACGTGGTTGACCCTGCCCCGGTCGCGTTTGACGAGGAAGCTTTCGGCGGAACGCACCGCGTAGTGGTTCAGCGTCACCAGCTCGTATCCGTAGCTTTCGGTAGTGGAGCGCCAGCCGTTGCGAAGCAGGCTTCTGGGCATCGGTTCTCCTGAGCCGTTGACCCATGTAATCTGGTCCCACAGGTCCGGCTTAAGGCCCTTGGGCCGGTGCACGCCCATCTTTTTGTAGATGCCGATGTTGCGAAACAGGGTTTTGAACCCCCAGGCCTGATGCGGTTTGCGACACAGCTCCGGAGCGCAGCGATTAAACTGCTCGATGATGAAGCCGTCGCGGAATTCATGCACATCGTCATTGCCGAAGAGCCGCCATGTCAGCGAGATCATGTTGGCGTCACCGATCCTGTCGAAAAGGTCTTTCAGCCTCCCCTCGCCGCAATGAATATTGATATACTCATCAACATCCATGCAAATCGCCCAACCGGCTTTTTGCAGGATCTCTTCCTCCTCGGCCGCCTGAAGTGCTGCATGCTGAGGTTTCAGACCTGTTTGTCGAAACGGGTTGTCGCGGTGCTGGACGAGCCCCTTTGCCTGCAGCAGGTCCAGAAGATCGTCGGTCCCGTCGGTGCAATCATTGGTGTAGACGAGGAAATCCTCCACGCCGATGGCGCGGTGATAGGCAATCCATTCCAGAATGAATGGGCCTTCATTCTTCATTGTCGTCACGATGCAGGTTCGTCCGGTCTCTCCGGGTTGCGCAGGTTGGTCTTTGATCTTGCTGCTCGGCGGGAAAACCGGTTTGTGACGGAACGCTGTGCGGGCCAGTTTCACCAGTGCCGGGTCTTCGATCAATGAGGTCTTGGGCACGATCTGCGACGGGGCGCTGTCGTGATGGCGGATCGCCATGGCGCGCCAGAAGGGAACGATCTCTTCCTCCGCGGGTGTCGTGTTGCTGACCCGAACATAACGCCAGACCTGATCGGGCGACAGCCGCGCCGGAGCCACGCACCAACGCCGGTTGGGCTGTGCGCTGTCGAACTGGCGGCAAATATGATCCCCGAAGGACGGCGTTGCCCCCTTGCGCACCCGCCACGGATAGATCCTCTGGCCCACCATCTGCAAAACGCCAGTGCTGCTGTCCTGTACGGTTGCGAACGGGTCTGTTCCCGGTTGCAGCAGGTCGGTCAGATCGACGTTCATGACAGCCCGCGCGCCCTGCAGGAACCGCCAACGCACCAGCTCAAACAGTGACGCCTCCCGCAGGGGGGAGGTCCAGGGATCGGGAGAAAGATCCGTCATCCGGTCCTTTCC
>JABDPP010000280.1 GCA_013042765.1 Litoreibacter sp. | reverse complement strand
GTCTTCACCGTCCTGTCCTTCCTGACGACCACGGGGTTCATCTCCGGCGGGTGGGCGGAGGCGCGCTCGTGGTCCGGCCTGCCCACGCCCGGGCTGATCCTCGCCGGCCTCGCGATCTTCGGAGGCGGTGTGGCCACCACGGCGGGCGGGGTGAAACTGCTCCGGGTCTACGCGCTCTACAAGCACGGCGTGCGGGAGATGGGGCGTCTGGTGCACCCGAACTCGATCGGCAGCGAAGGCCGGCTGGGCCGCGAGGTGCGCCGGGAAGGGGCCTTCGTGGCCTGGATTTTCTTCATGCTCTTTGCGCTGACCATTGCGGTCGTGATGCTGATGCTGGCGGCCACGGGCCTGTCATTTGAGGAGGCGATGGTCTTTGCAGTGGCCAGCTTTTCGACCACCGGTCCGCTGGCCGAAGTGGTGCTGGATGGCTCGCTTTCCTACGTCACGCTCAGCCCCATGGCCAAGCTTGTCCTGTCCGCGGCAATGGTGCTGGGACGCCTTGAAACACTGGCCATTATCGCGCTTCTCAATCCCGATTTCTGGCGCTCGTGAAACGCGCTACGGCTCCTGTCGGCTAAATTGCTGAAATCAGGGGTGGAATCTTTGGCAAAGCCGGGGCATGATTTGCGCAGGTTGGAGGGACGCCAGTTCGGGCGTGTCACGCAAGAACAAGGCAATAATAAAGGCAAAAACAATGGCCGCTGACAGACAAAATCTGCAAGACGCATTTCTCAATCATGTTCGCAAAACGAAAATTCCGGTCACGATCTTCCTGATCAACGGGGTGAAATTGCAGGGCGTGATTACGTGGTTTGATAATTTCTGCGTGCTGTTGCGCCGCGATGGCCAGTCCCAACTGGTCTACAAGCATGCGATCTCCACGATCATGCCGTCGCAGCCAATCAGCCTGTATGAAGGCGAAGAATAATTCTCGAGACCGATGAGGCTGGCCTGACCCGCACCTGGGTCCTGCACCCCGACATCAAATCTGCCGAAACGACCCGCTCCGGGGCGCTCGCGCTGGAGGAGGCCGTGGCGCTTGCCCACGCGCTGCCGGGGCTTGAGGTCGTGGGCTCCGAGGTGGTGCCCTTGGCCAAGCTGCGTCCGGCGACGCTGTTTGGCACAGGCAAGCTCGAGGAGCTGAAAATCCGCCTGCACGCCGAAGAGGTCGAGCTGGTCCTGATCGACGGCCCCCTCAGCCCGGTCCAGCAGCGCAATCTCGAAAAGGAATGGAAGGTCAAGATCCTCGACCGCACCGGGCTGATCCTCGAGATTTTCTCGGACCGGGCCGCGACCCGCGAGGGTGTGCTTCAGGTCGAACTGGCCGCCCTGAGTTATCAGCGCACCCGACTGGTGCGGGCATGGACCCACCTTGAGCGCCAGCGGGGCGGTCTGGGCTTCGTGGGCGGTCCCGGTGAGACCCAGATCGAGGCGGATCGGCGCGCCATTGACGATGCGATCAACCGGATCCGCCGGCAGTTGACCAAGGTCGTCAAGACCCGCGAACTGCACCGCGCCGCGCGAGCCAAGGTGCCGTATCCGGTGGTGGCGCTGGTGGGCTACACCAATGCCGGGAAGTCGACGCTCTTCAACCGCTTGACCGGGGCAGAGGTGATGGCCAAGGACATGCTCTTTGCCACGCTCGATCCCACCATGCGCAGCGTGACGCTGCCCGACAGCACTGACATCATCCTCAGCGATACGGTGGGCTTCATCTCCGACCTGCCGACCCAGCTCGTCGCGGCTTTTCGCGCCACGCTGGAGGAAGTCTTGAGCGCCGATCTGATCGTTCATGTCCGCGATATCTCGCATCCCGAGACCGAAGAGCAGGCCGAGGACGTGCGCGGGATCCTGAACGATCTGGGCGTCTCCCACGAGACCCCGACGCTGGAGGTCTGGAACAAGCTCGACCGGCTCGACGCGGAGAGCACGGCGACGCTCTCCAATATCGCCGCCCGGGACGACGCGGTGTTTTTGACCTCCGCGCTGACCGGGGAGGGGCTCGACGCGCTTCTGGCCGCGATCTCCGGCCAGCTTGATGCCGCGCGCACCCGCGAGACGCTCTCGCTCTCCTTTGCCGAAGGCAAGAAACGCGCCTGGCTCTTCGCACAGGAAGTGGTCGAGGAGGAAGACCAGTCCGAGACCGGGTTTGATCTCACGGTAAACTGGACCGCGACCCAGAAGGCGCGTTTCGCAAAGCTCTGAGCGGGGCGTCAGCCGCCGGGACGGAGCGTGGTGACCCCGATTGCGCCGGCCCGCGCCAGATCGGGATCGAGCGACATCGGGATATATTCACCACGCCGCCAGAGCACACCCATGTCGTCGTAGTGGCGCGACAGGGGATGGCCGGACTGCCCGGTGGAAATCATTACGACCGAACTGTCGGGGTCCGCGAAGTCATAGACCCCGCGATAGCCCGCGGCATGGACGTTCAGGAAGGGCGCGTCGGGCTGGCCGCTGGTCTTGCCGCGCATCAGCGTGTTGTCGCCGCCGCTGGTGGACTGGCGGATGTTGACGAACCACGAAAGCACCGGGATCCGGCCAAGCACCGGATGATCATGGGTGGCCTGATGGGCATCGCCCCAGCGCCAGCTTTCGATATTGCGGCCGTAGCGCTCCTCAAGCCAGATCAGCGCCTCATCCAGCGCGATCCGGGCGATGTCGGAGCAGGTTTCGGTCGGGGCCGATTGTAGCACGTCGCACCACTGGGAGGCTCCGTCGCGGTCGCGGAAGACCCGCTCGATGAAAAGTGGCTCCACATGGGTCAGCTCGGCGGTCAGCGGGCCGATCTCATCGCGCACAAGGCGCGCCTGAAGTGTCCGGACCCAGGCCGCGTAGATCAGCGGCTCGGGCAGGTGCTCGGACATCTCCCCGTTCCATTCGGCGAGCAGGGCCAGCGCCTTTTGACGCTGCCGCTCGGGCGTGCCATCGGGTGCGGCCTCCCCGGTGAACCACAGATCGGCGGCAATCAGCGGCAGGAGCGCGCGGGCGGTGTAGCTGACCGTGTCGAGTTGCGCCTCAATGAAGCTCTCGCGGGTGTGGACCTCGCGGTTGAGCATCAGCCGCCGCCAGCGCTGCACCCGCTGGGTGTCGCCGTAGCTGAAGCTGACATGGTTGGGGAAGGGCCGGTCGATGGTCTTGTTGTTGGTGTTGCCGACGATGCCGCCCGAGGGGTTGCGGAACTCGGGATTGGAGGCATAGGGCAGAACGCCCAGCCAGCGGTTGACGACGCGCCAGCCCGGGGCCGGGATCCGGCCCTGGCTCTGGTGGCGGGCATCGCGGCGCGGCAGGGCGCCGATGGTCTTGAGCGCCACGCCGGTCTGGTCGGCAAAGATCAGGTTCTGGATCGGGGCCACGTAATTGCGGCCTGCCTCGATCACCTCATTGATTGAGCCGGCGCGCATCAGCTTCAGCCCGCTCTCAATCGAGCGGTCGTTTTCCGCCAAAGCGGTCCAGGCGAGCGAGGTGACATGGCCCGCAGGCGTAATCGAGTCGAGGTTGAAATGGGTGCCGGGCAGGACCGGGCCGTTGTCGGTCCAGCGCAGGTCGATCGTCACCGGCGTGGCGTCCTTGATGCGAATCACGGATTGGGCGGACCGGAACGGTCTGTAGCCATCGGGGGTGAGGTATTCGTCGGGATTATCGGGGTTCAGCTTCTCGATGAAGATGTCCTGATCGTCGGCATAGGCGGAGGTCAGCCCCCAGCCCAGCGTGGCGCTGCGGCCGGTCATCACCAGAGGTGCACCGGGGATCGTGCCGCCGATCACGCCGCCCGTGGCAAGCTCCAGCCTGGCGAGATAGAAGATCGAGGGCGCGGTCAGGCCCAGATGCGGGTCATTTGCCATCAGCGTGCCGCCAGTGGCCGCGCGTTCCGGCGCCGCGGCAAAGGCGTTGGAGGCCCCGGCCAGACCCGGGCGGGGGAACGGTGAGAGGGGATCGCGCGGCGGCGCGGTATTGGCCGCAAAGCGCAGTGGTTGCGCCTCGGGCAGCACGGCGGCGTAATCAAGCGCGGCGACACCCGCGCCTGGTGTGTCGGGCAGCAGGTCGGCCACGCGGTCGGGCTCAATTGCCAGTGACAGGCGGGCGCGGATCACTTCCTTTTCGATGTGGCTCGACAATTGCAGCGCCATCAGCTTGAGAACCGCGAGGCTGTCTGCGGGCTGCCAGGGGGCGATCTCGGGGGAAAACAGGAAAAACTCCGGCGCGCCGCGCCCCAGTGCCTCGGCGTTGATGGTCCGCAGCCAGGCGTTGACGCCGTTGGCATAGGCCCTGAGCGCGGCCTGGGCGTAGTCGTCCTGCGCGGCGACCGAGCGCTGCGCGATACCGTAAAGGTCGAGCCGGCGCATCAAATCGTCGACGGGCAGGGTGCGGGGGCCGAACAGTTCCGACAGCTTGCCCTGCGCGGTGCGCCGCAACATCGTCATCTGCCAGAGCCGGTCCTGCGCATGGGAAAAGCCAAGCCCGTAGAAAACATCCGTGTCGTTCTCACCGAGAATATGGGGCAGGTTGGAATTTGACCGCACGATCTCCACCGGCGCGCTTAGGCCCGGAACGGCGTAATCGGTGTCGTAATCGGGCAGGGAACGCGAAGCCAGGTAATAGGCCGCGGTGAGGCAAAGCCCCGCCATCAGGACAAGCCCCAAGAACACCCGTAATGTCCACTGAAACAGTCGAGCCATTTCCCACCTGCTATTGACGCCCCTGTTGAGGTCGTTACATCCGTGCACAACATTAATCAAACAGATCGAAGGGGGCCAGTGCATGGCAAAGGTTAGTTTTCTGGGATTGGGCGTGATGGGTTATCCGATGGCGGGTCACTTGGTGGCCGCAGGTCACGAGGTGACGGTCTTCAACCGCACCGCAGCCAAAGCGGAAGCCTGGGTCGCCGAGCATGGCGGCAAGATGGCGCTGACCCCGCGCGAAGCCGCCGACGGCGCCGATTTCGTGATGGCCTGTGTCGGCAATGACGACGACCTGCGCTCGGTTTGCCTGGGCGACGATGGTGCGCTGGCGGGTATGAGCGCAGGCACGGTCTTCGTGGACCACACCACCGTTTCCGCCAAGGTCACCCGTGAGCTTTACGCAGCCGCCAGCGAAAAACAGATCAGCTTTGTCGACGCGCCGGTGTCTGGCGGTCAGGCCGGGGCCGAGAACGGCCAGCTGGGTGTGATGTGCGGTGGCGACGCGGGTGCTTATGATCGCGCCGAGCCGATCATCGATGCCTATGCCAAGGCCTGCAAGCGCCTCGGCGAGAGCGGTGCCGGCCAACTGACCAAGATGGTCAACCAGATCTGCATCGCCGGTCTTGTTCAGGGCCTCTCCGAGGGTCTGCACTTTGCCGAGAAAGCCGGGCTCGACGGCAAGGCCGTGGTCGAGGTTATCAGCCAGGGTGCTGCCGGAAGCTGGCAGATGTCGAACCGCTACGAGACCATGCTGGACGACGAGTTCAACCACGGCTTCGCGGTAGACTGGATGCGCAAGGACCTCGATATCTGCCTGAGCACCGCCAATGAGAACGGCGCGAGCCTGCCGGTAACCGCCCTTGTGGACCAGTTCTACAAGGATGTACAAAAGATCGGCGGCGGTCGCTGGGACACATCGGCGCTGATCAAGCGCCTGCGCGCGCTGGACGGCTGAACCTCGCCCTGCAAGACCTTGCAATCGAATAGAAAAGGCCGGTCAATGTGACCGGCCTTTTTGCCTCCGGCGGGGATATTTCCGCCAAAAAGAAGCCCGTCTAAAGGCCCCGTGATCAGGGCAGGATGCGGGTGTACTTGGTGCCTTCGATCGTGGCGCCCGCGATCAGGCCGGCCTGTCCGAAAACCACGGCGATGACCGGGCTGAGCACCGTCGTCGTGTCGATCCCGAGGCTGCCTCCGTCGCTGGCCACCGCGTAGCGCACATCCGCGCCGGCAGACCAGCCGGGCGAGCGCCGGAAATCAGAGAGCGCTTCCTCGGTCATGAAGAAGAGCGCATGGGCATATTGCTGGGCGCCGATCTGAAAGCCGAAAGTGGCGGCGGCGGTGGAGTAGTAATCCACCGTGATATCATTGATCCGCAGCGCGCCGCGCCCGTAGGCACCGCCAAAGCCGAAGCCGGCTTCGGTGACCAGCGGCATTACAAGTGTGCCGGAGGCTTTCGAGGCGAGGTCGCGGGTGTCGGGGTAGTTGGTGTAGAGAAAGTCCAGTGCACTGTCGACGCGCGCATCGATCTTCTGCCCGCCCGTGCTCTCGACCCCGTTGCCGCAAGCCGTCAGGAGCCCCGAGGCCCCAGCCGCTGCGATGAAATTCCGCCGTGTGACTTTGTTCATGATGTCCGCCTGTATCTGTAACTTGTGCTCATGTGCCGGCTTTTTGCCGACTTACCCACAAAATATGCGATTTGCGCCCGCTTGTCACGCGGATAGAGGCAGGCGTTGACGCTTTGGCGGCTTCCCGGTGGCTCAGACGGTCAGGATCCGGGCCACGCGCGGGGCAAAATAGGTCAGGATACCGTCACAGCCGGCGCGTTTGAACGCCATCAGGCTCTCCAACATGGTGGCTTCGCCGTCGACCCAGCCGTTTTCCGCGGCCGCCATGATCATCGCGTATTCGCCGGACACCTGATAGGCGTAGGTGGGCGCTCCGAACGCGTCTTTTACGCGCCGGCAGATATCGAGATAGGGCAGGCCGGGCTTGACCATGACCATATCCGCGCCCTCCTGAAGGTCGCGGGCCACGAGGCGGAGCGCCTCGTCCGAATTGGCGGGGTTCATCTGGTAGGTTTTCTTGTCACCCACCAGCGCGCCGGAGGCGCCCACTGCATCGCGGAACGGGCCGTAAAAGGCGGAGGCGTATTTGGCCGCGTAGCTGAGAATGGCCACATCGGTATGGCCGTCCTCTTCCAGAGCCCGGCGCATGGCCCCGATCCGCCCGTCCATCATGTCGGAGGGACCAAGGATATCTGCCCCGGCCTCGGCCTGTGCCAGGGCCATTTTCACCAGCGCCTCGACGGTTTCGTCATTGACGATGATCCCGTTGCGCACGATCCCGTCATGACCGTTGGCGTTATAGGGATCGAGTGCGACATCGGTCATCACTGCGATCTCGGGCACGGCGGCCTTGATCGCGCGCACGGCGCGGTTTGACAGGTTGTCGGGGTTCCAGGCTTCCTCGCACAGCTCGGTCTTCAGGGCCGGGTCGGTATAAGGAAAGATGCAGATCGCGGGGATACCCAGAGACACGGCCTCTTTCGCGGCTTCGACCGCGAGATCAATGGTCAGGCGGTCGACCCCGGGCATCGAGGGCACCGGGCTACGGGTGTTGGTCCCATCCTGCACGAAGATTGGCCATA
>JABDPP010000279.1 GCA_013042765.1 Litoreibacter sp. | reverse complement strand
TTCACTCGCTCGCGTATCTTTGGCAACTGGGTCTGCAGGATCGGTGCATTCGGGCCATTCGTCAGCACGGTGAGCGTTGCGCCAAAGCCCTCACGTCCATAACCAACCTTCACCGGTTGAGCGATCCCGGCGAGATCTTCGCCCACAATCTCCGACCAATGGGTCAAGAGGCGCATCACCGCGAAACCGCGCTTCTCCCCGGCCTTGCGAACATCGCGCTGGATCAGCCCAGACATAGCAGCAAAGCCCCGCGAACGGCGCGGCGCGGATTGTGCTTGCGTATCCTTCGGCTTGCGGGCCATCACAGTCCTTCTAACGGGCTTTCGAACGGGGGCTTTCAAATTTCTGGCCACATACTAACTTCTCACCGCGTGCAAACCAGTCCCTACAAACCGAAAGGCAGAATAAACTTTGCGTGAACGTGCCTCTTCCGATGCCCTTCTGGCCTGGTATGACCGCCATGCGCGTCAGATGCCGTGGCGGGTCTCGCCCGCCGATAGGGCGGCTGGCGTTCTGCCCGATCCCTACCGGGTGTGGCTCAGCGAGGTAATGCTGCAGCAGACCACGGTCGCCGCCGTCAAAGATTATTTCGAGAGATTCACCCGCCTTTGGCCAACTGTCGGAGACCTCGCCGCCGCACGGGATGAAGATGTCATGGCCGCCTGGGCGGGGCTTGGATACTACGCGCGGGCCCGCAACCTGCTGAAATGCGCCCGAGTCGTTGTCGCCGAGCATGACGGCATCTTTCCAAAGACCCGTATGGGGCTGCAAAGCCTGCCGGGCATCGGGCCCTACACCTCCGCCGCGATCTCAGCCATCGCTTATGACCTTCCCGAGGCGGTTGTCGACGGCAATGTCGAGCGCGTCATGGCCCGGCTCCATGCCATCGAAACACCTCTGCCCACGGCAAAACCCGAACTGACCGCGCTGGCTGACGAAACCACGCCGAACGCACGGCCCGGTGACTACGCGCAAGCCGTTATGGATCTGGGTGCCACGATCTGCACCCCGAAGAACCCCGCTTGCGGAATTTGCCCCTGGCGGGATCCCTGTCGGGCACGGGCCGCGGGGATTACCGCCGAGTTGCCGCGCAAACTTCCAAAACCTGTGAAGCCCACCCGCCACGGCATTGCCTATGTCGCACGCCGCACAGATGGAGCGTGGCTATTGGAACGCCGGCCCGAGAGTGGGCTACTCGGTGGCATGTTAGGCTGGCCCGGCAGCGCATGGAACGATGCGCCTGAAGACGCACCCCCGCTCGAGGCGTCGTGGGCCGATCCCGGACTGGAAGTGCGGCATACATTCACACATTTCCACCTCAAGCTGGCAGTCAGGACAGCGCATATTTCCGCTGAAATAGAGCCTGATTCTGCACAATTCATCCCTCATGAGGCGTTCCGCCCGACAGATCTTCCGACCGTCATGCGCAAGGTTTTCGATCTGGCGCGCAGCAGCTTCGAGAGCGATTGAGGCAGCTTGCCGATCACGCTAAGCTTCCCCTGATATCTGGGACGACAGCATGAAAAACCTGCCTGCAAATCTCGCCAACGCCCTGCCCTTCTGGCTTACGCTGGGCCTCGTCCCGATAGCCGTTCTCGCTGCGGCAAAGGGCGGTTGGTGGCTTGCACTGATCCCGATGAGCAGTTGGGGTCTGTTCTCGGTTCTGGACAGGATTATCGGAACTAGCGACGAGAACGCCGATCCGGACACACCAGATCAGCATCTGTTCTGGCATCGCGCCATCACGATCCTCTGGTTTCCGATCCAGTTTGTCCTGATCTTCGGCCTGCTCGCCTATGCCATGCGCGCGCCGCATCTCGACGGGTCCGAACGGTTCTGGCTCTTTTTCGGAGTCGGGGTGATCTCCGGGACGGTCGGGATCGTCTATAGCCACGAGCTGATGCATCAGAAAAACAACCTCGAGCGCTGGCTGGCGGATCTACTGCTTGCCTCTGTACTCTACAGTCACTTCCGCTCCGAACACCTGCTCGTACATCATCGCTACGTCGCAACGCCGCGCGACGCGGTCACGGCGCGCTACAATGAAGGGTTTCACCAGTTCTTCCCGCGCGTCCTGCGCGAAAGCCTTCCCTCAGCCTGGAACGCCGAGAAGGCCATGCTGGCCCGTAAGGGCCTCTCCGCTTTTGATCTGTCCAATCCCTTTGCCCGCTACGCAGCGCTTCAGGGCGGGATGCTACTTTTGGCCCTCCTGATCGCAGGTTGGACCGGGATCGGGCTCTTTTGTCTTCAGGCCTTTATCGCGGTCTGGCAGCTCGAACTCGTCAACTACATCGAACATTACGGCCTGACCCGCAAACATCTCGGCAATGGCAAATATGAGCGTGTCAAACCCCGCCATTCGTGGAACGCGACGCAAAAGGCGTCCAACTGGCTTCTGATCAACCTGCAGCGCCATTCCGATCACC
>JABDPP010000274.1 GCA_013042765.1 Litoreibacter sp. | reverse complement strand
AGCCTGTGCTCTCGCAGATCGACCATATCCTGAGGGGTGCCCTTTTCGGCGAGGTACTCAGGGCTCGCATAAAGGCGCATCCGGACGCTCATCAGGCGCTTGCGCACGAGATCGGCCTGGCTGGGCTCTTCATGCGGATTGCGACATCGGCCTCGCGCATAGGCAGGTCGAGCACGCGCTCCTCCAGCATCAGGTCGATATTGAGGTCCGGGTAATCGGCATAGAGCGTGCGCAGGCGCGGGGCCAGCCACAGGGAGCCGAAACCGATCGTGGTGGTCACGCGCAGTTGGCCGAACACTTCTTCCTCGCTGTCGCGGATCCGCGCGGAGGCGGCATCGAGCCGCTTGCTCATCGAGCGGGTCGCGTCGAACAGAAGCTCTCCCTGTTCGGTGAGAATCAAGCCGCGGGCATGACGGTGGAACAAGGTCGCATTCAGCGATTCCTCCAGCGCCCTGATCTGGCGCGACACGGCCGATTGTGAAAGGTGTAGCGTGTCGCCGGCATGGGTGAGGCTTCCGGCATCCGCAACCGCGTGAAATATTCTGAGTTTGTCCCAATCCATGTCGTGACTTATCTTTCGGTGAGGATGCGCTTGGCGTAACTTCTATTTCACTTCGCAAGATAACCGCAAAGCGTGTTTCACAAAGGACAAAATTTTCTTGTAGGTCAGCTTGTGTGACCTAATAATCGTGATATGGTCATGTCGTGATGGGAGTTGCGCAATGATTGAGCACAATATTAGCCTGAATGACCGGCTCGATCTGGCAAAATCTCCCGTTTTGCTCAACGGGACCCAGGCGTTGGTGCGGCTGATGCTGATGCAAAAGGCGCGCGATGTGGCAGTCGGGCTCAACACTGCCGGGCTTGTGACCGGGTATCGCGGCTCCCCGCTGGGCGCGGTGGACATGCAGATGACGCGCGCCGCTGCGGAGTTGAAAGCAGCCGATATCACCTTCCAGCCCGGATTGAACGAAGACCTTGCCGCAACGGCGCTGTGGGGCGCCCAGCAGGCCGAGCTGCGCGGCGAGGGCAAATATGATGGTGTCTTCGGGCTCTGGTATGGCAAGGGGCCCGGCGTCGACCGCTCAGGCGACGTGATGCGGCATGCCAATTTCGCCGGCTCCTCGCCCCATGGCGGTGTGCTGATGGCGATGGGGGACGACCATACCGGCGAAAGCTCCACCACGCTGCACCAGTCCGACTGGGCGATGGTCGATGCCTATATGCCGGTGGTGTCGCCTGCAGGGGTACAGGAAATCCTCGATCTGGGGCTCTACGGCTGGGCGCTGTCGCGCTTTGCCGGGGTCTGGGTCGGGCTCAAGACGATGAAGGACACGGTCGAGACGACGGCTGTCGTGGATGGCCGTCCCGACCATATGTCCTTTGTCACGCCCGAGTTTGCGATGCCCGAGGACGGCCTCAACATCCGGCTGATCGACACGCCCGTCGCGCAGGAAGCGCGGATGATCGAGTATAAGCGCTTTGCCGCGGAAGCCTTTGCAAAAGCGAACGGAATCGACAAACGGGTCTGGGGCAAGCCGGGCGCCAAGATCGGGTTCGTGGCGGCGGGCAAGAATTGGCTCGACCTGGTGCATGCGCTCGATCTCCTGGGGATCGACGCGCAGGAGGCGGAGCGGCTGGGGATCACCACCTACAAGGTCGCGCAGGTCTGGCCGCTGGAAATGGACGGGTTCCATGACTGGGCGCGGGGCCTCGACCTGATCGTGGTGGTCGAAGAGAAGCGCAAGCTGCTCGAGGTGCAGGTCAAGGAGGCGATCTTCGACGATCGCGGCGGTCGGCGCGTCTATGGCTGGCACAAGGGGGATACCTGGGAGCATGGCCGCAGGCTGGAGCTTTTTCCGACGAAGTTCGCCCTAGATCCCACTGATATCGCGGCAAAACTGGGCCATATCCTTATCGAGGAGGGGCGACGCACCGACCGGATTGAGGCAGGGCTGGCGATGCTGGCGGAGGCGCGCAAGGCCGACAATGCCGAGGATATCGTGGCGCGGCTGCCCTATTTCTGCTCCGGCTGCCCGCATAAC
>JABDPP010000269.1 GCA_013042765.1 Litoreibacter sp. | reverse complement strand
CAAATCCCTCAGGGCGAGTGTGCCCAAACGCTTTGACAGGGCTTCGCCTTGCGGGCCGGTCAAAAGAGAATGGTGCGCAAAGGACGGCACAGCCCCGCCAAGCGCCTCAATAATCTGGATCTGGGTGGCAGTGTTGGTCACGTGGTCGGAGCCGCGCACGACATGTGTAATACCCATTTCGGTGTCATCGACGACCGAGGCCAGCGTGTAAAGCACCTGCCCGTCGCCCCGGATCAGCACGGGGTCGGAGACGCTTGCGGCATCAATCGAAATATCGCCGAGGATGCCATCTTGCCACTCGATCCGTGTCTGGTTGAGCAGGAACCTCCAATGCCCTGCGCGTTCTGCACGCAGGGCGTCCTTCTCGGCATCGCTGAGGTTCAGCGCGGCGCGGTCATAGACCGGTGGCTTGCCCATATTGAGTTGCTTCTTGCGCTTCAGATCGAGCTCCGTAGGCGTCTCGAACGCCTCGTAGAAACGCTCGATCGCGCGCAGCTTGTCTGCGGCGGCCTCGTAACGGTCAAACCGTGAAGACTGGGTCTCGACCCGGTCCCATTCAAGCCCGAGCCACTCCAGATCCTGCTTGATCCCGTCCGCATATTCCTGCTTCGAGCGCTCGGGATCCGTGTCGTCGAGGCGCAGAATGAAGGTGCCGCCGCTTTTGCGCGCGATAAGGAAATTGAACAGCGCGGTGCGCAGGTTGCCGACATGAAGATAGCCGGTGGGCGACGGGGCGAAACGGGTGACTGTCATGGGTATATCCTTTGAAGGCCTCCCTGAACCATACCGGGGCGGATTTGTCCATATACTGAACCGTCAGGGCAGCGTCTTAGCGCCGCGCGTATCAGGACGGATCGCGCCAGCGATTGACGATAGGATAACGCCGGTCGAGCCAGAACGCCCGTTCGGTCAGCCTGGCCCCGGGGGCGGACTGAAAGCGCTTGTATTCCGAGATATAGATCAGATGCTCTACGCGCTTTACCGTTTCGGCGTCATGGCCCGCGGCAACACACTCCGAGATGGAAAGATCCTGATCGACCAGCTTTTCGAGGATGTCGTCCAGTATCTCATAGGGGGGCAGGCTGTCTTCGTCCTTCTGGTCTTCGCGCAATTCGGCTGAAGGCGGTTTGTCGATGATGCGCTCCGCAATGACCTGACCCGCCGGGCCCATCATCCAGTCGCGATGGTTGGTATTGCGCCAGCGGCACGTCTCGAACACGCGCATCTTGTAGAGATCCTTGATCGGATTGTAGCCGCCCGCCATGTCGCCGTAGATCGTGGCATAGCCGACTGCGACCTCCGATTTGTTGCCGGTCGTCAGCAGCATTTCCCCGAACTTATTACTCAGCGCCATAAGGAGCAGCCCGCGCAAACGGGACTGGATGTTTTCTTCGGCAATGTCGGGCTGGGTGCCCGCAAACAGAGGTGCCAGCGCCGCGGTTACGGCGCTGCGTGGGCCGGAGATCGGCACGGTGTCGAGCGCGCATCCGAGCGCGGTCGCAACGGCGGCCGCATCATCCAGAGAGGATTGCGATGTATATTCAGACGGCAACATCACGCAGCGGACGTTCTCAGGGCCGATGGCATCGGCGGCGATGGTTGCCACAATGGCGCTGTCGATCCCGCCGGAGAAGCCCAGAAGAACCTTTCCAAAACCGGTCTTGCGCAGGTAATCGCGCAGGCTTTCGACCATCACGCGGTAGTCCTGCTCCCATTCATCGGGGCGGATCGCGATCGGGCCGGGCAGCGCCCGCCAACCCTCGTCGGTCTGCTCGAAATCGACCTCAATCAGCGCTTCGTCGAAAGCCGGTAACTGGACGGCGAGATCTCCACCGGGGTTGAGGACGAAAGAACCGCCGTCGAAGACCTGATCATCCTGACCGCCGGTGAGATTGAGGTAGACGAGCGGCAATTCCGTCTCGATCACGCGGGATACCATCTGGCCAAGGCGGACATCATGCACGCCTCGGAAATAGGGAGAACCGTTGGGGACAATCAGGATTTCGGCGCCGGTCTCGGCAAGGGTCTCGGGCACCTCTTCGTGCCAGGCATCCTCGCAGATCGGTGACCCGATCCGAACCGGATCGATCCGGTAGGGTCCCGCAAGCGGCCCCGGAGCATAAAGCCTTTTTTCGTCAAAGACGCCGCTGTTGGGTAGCATGTGCTTGAGGATCCGGGAGCTGACTTTACCGTCTTTCAGAATTGAATACGCGTTGTAGAGCACATCTTCGATCAGCACCGGATGTCCGATCCCCACCGCCGGGCCATCGCTGAACTCTGCGGCCAGCGTGTCGACCATCTCCATGGCATTCCGGGTGAAAGTCGGTTTCAGAACAAGGTCCTGCACTTGGTAGCCGGTCAGGAACATCTCCGGAAAGGTGACCATATCAGAGCCCGCGGCCTTGCCGTGCAGCCATGCTTCGCGGGCCTTCCGGGCATTGCCGCTAAAATCACCAACTGTTGGGTTGAGCTGTGCCAGCGTCAGTTTGAATGCGTTGTCCATGCCATGCCCTTCGATCCAAGCCGCCTTTTAGCAGACCTCCGCCCCATGAAAAGGGAGAAGCGTCATACGCTTGTCAGCGCCCTTGGCGTCACGTAGGTTTTTTGTGCGAATTGCCAAAGCCGGGGGCGAAATATGCACGACTTTCTCAAAGCGTCTGTGATCTGGATCCTTGCAGTCGGAGCCGTGCCGGCTCTCGCTCAGGAGACCGGCACCAAGCAATACGATAATGGCGGCGTCTACACGGGCAGCTTCAAGGAAGGCCAGCGTCACGGGCAGGGCAGCTTCACGCTGCCCAATGGCTACGAATACTCAGGCAACTGGGTCAACGGCGAGATTTCCGGTCAGGGTACGGCGCGTTTCCCGAACGGATCGCTTTACGAGGGTCAGTTTGCCCGCGGGAAGCCCGATGGTTTCGGCAAGATCATCTCGGCCGATGGAAGTAGTTATGAGGGTGACTGGAGTGACGGCAAGATATTCGGGCGCGGGATCGCGACCTATGCCAATGGCGTGCGTTACGAGGGCGAGTTCCGCAACGCCAAGCACCACGGCACCGGGATCATGGTTAGCCCGAATGGCTATCGTTACGAGGGCCAGTGGATCGACGGGGTCAAGGAAGGCAAAGGAGCGATCACTTATCCGGACGGCGCGGAATACTCGGGCGATATGGTGGCAGGTGAACGCGATGGTCAAGGAACGCTGAAGATGCCTGACGGCCTGATCTATGTGGGCGTTTGGAAGGCTGGTCAGATCGAGGGAAAGGGCGTTCTGACCCAGTCGAATGGAGATGTCTACGAGGGAGATCTTGTGGCCGGAGCGCGTGTCGGGCAGGGACGCGTGACCTATGCGAATGGCGACATTTACGTTGGTGAGTTCCGCGGTGATCGTCGCAACGGTCAGGGCAAGTTCACCGGCAAGGATGGGTTCGTCTATTCCGGCGGCTGGATCGATGGCCGGATCGAAGGCAAGGGAGAGGTCCAATATCCAGATGGATCGACCTATGTGGGTCAGTTCCGTGAGGATGTCGCCGACGGAACCGGCAAGATCGTTTATCCCGATGGCTCAAGCTATGAAGGCGGCTGGGTGAGGGGCGTTATCGAAGGTGAAGGCGTTGCGCGCTATGCCGATGGTCTTGTTTACGAAGGCAGCTTCAAGAACGCCAAGAACAACGGCAAGGGTACCATGACATATCCGGATGGCTACATCTACACCGGCGATTGGGTTGCCGGGCAACGCGAGGGACAGGGCCGCGCGACCTATCCCGACGGAACCATTTATGAAGGCCAATTCAAGAATGGCCAGCGTCACGGAACGGGACGGATGGTGATGCCCGATGGGTTCAAATATGAGGGCGATTGGTCAGAAGGACAGATCAACGGTACGGGCATAGCGACCTATTCTTCCGGAGATGTCTATGAGGGCACTTTCGTAAACGGCGAACGCTCCGGCAAAGGGACTTTGCGCTACGCCACCGGTCAGGTTGCTGCCGGAGAGTGGGATGCAGGTCTGCTGACGAAAACCGCCGAGCCCGAATCCTCTGAGAAACCAAGCGAATAGTCTTCGACGCGGCCTCTCTAGATGCGAACGCGCGGCGGCGGTGTTCACCAGGGAATTTGTTTCCCGGAATAGTCA
>JABDPP010000266.1 GCA_013042765.1 Litoreibacter sp. | reverse complement strand
CGCTATAGCGTGTGACTGGTGAGCAGCGCCGCTGGTGGACCTTCTTCCGAGCATTCGGATCTGATCTTCAGGCTTCGTTACACGGGCTTTGGCTTCTGGTCTATCTTTTCAGATCGGAGAGCCCGGTTTGCGCCATCGCGATGCTCATTTCATCGCTCAGAACGTCCCAAAGCTTTCGCAGTCCCGGCTCCTTGGCGGCTGCGATCGCGAATTGCAGGATACGGCCGAAAAACACGAAATCAGCCCCAGCCAGAAGCGCCTTCAACGCGTCCTCACCCGACCGCAAGCTGCTGTCATAAAACAGCGGATAGGCGTCTCCTACGGCTTCGCGAATATCCTGGAGCGCAAGGAACGGTGCCGGCGCGCTTTCCAGTTGTCGCGCACCATGGCTGGAGACCTGAATCGCATCCACACCGGCCGCCTTCAAGGCGAGCGCATCTTCAACGTCCAGAACGCCTTTGACGACCAGATTGCCCGGCCATGCGTCCCGCAAACGCTCCAACATGGACCAGTCCGCCTTGGCGCGGCTTTCGGTGCGGTCGAAGGAATAGCCTTCCATCTCGAAATTCGCCATCTGAGGCTTTCCCCCAAACAACGTTTCCAGTGACCATTGAGGGTGAAGTGCAAAATCCAGGAACTGGCGCGGGCCGATGCGGAAAGGCATTTTGAAGCCGTGGCGCAATTCGCGCGGCCTCCGTCCGACTTCCGGCACGTCAACGGTCAACACAAGTGTCTGGTAACCGGCAGCTTTGGCACGGTCGACGAGTTTGAACGTGCCCGTGCCAGCACCGCTGAAATAGAGCTGGAACCACGCGTTGCCCTCGGCCTCCTCGATCAGCCTTTCCATTGGCGTGGAGGCGACCGTAGAGACGCCCAGCGGGACATGATCGCGCGCCGCCAGCCGCGCCAGCATCAGGTCCGCACCCGGGCCGGACAAATTGCACATTCCCATCGGCGCAATACCGAATGGGCGATGTGCAGGTTTCCCGAACAAGGTCGTCGCAAGACTTCTTTCGCTGACATCGCACAGGATGCGGGGTCGCAAAGTCTGGGCGTCAAGAGCGGCCCTATTTCGTCGCGCACCATGCTCAGAGCCCGCGGCTCCGTCGATATAGTCGAAGACCATCCACGGCAATCGCCGCCGGGCAAGCCGCCGCGCGTCCTCGGCCGAATGAAAATGCGCCTCCGCCCCCATTGCGTCAGACCTGTCCCGGCTCGAAGCGCAAAGGGCTACGGCTGGCTCAGGTCAGGATCGCCATGGGGCTCCAGCACCTGAGCGGATCCTTTCCGAGAACGTCGTTTTCCTTCACCAGGGCCAATTCACGTGTTCTCGCTGTGTGAGTGTCAGTTTCGCGTGCGCTGCACATGCACAGCGCAGGGCGCGTGGCGCACGACCCGCCCGGCCGTTGACCCCAACAGATAGTCGCGCAGGTCCGGCTTGTGCGATCCTATAACGATACAGTCGACGTCGTTATCGGCGGCATAGTCGATGATCGTACGCGCCGTGTGGCCTTTCAGGACCAGGCCCGTCACGCCATCAAGACCGGCCACCTTCTCGGATAACCGCGTGCACGCAGCGTCAAACCCCGCCTTGACCGCTTCCTCGTCGAGATACACTGAAACCGATCCTTGCGGCGCCTCATAGACATGCAAGGCAACAATCTCTCCCCCCGGAAGCAAGAGTGCCTTGGCGACACCCAGGGTTTGCGGGGCAATGCCGTGATCAAGCGCGAGCGGGACCAAGATTTTCTTATACAACTTTTCAGCTCCTTTGTTTGTTCCGTCACGCCCAGGGATCGAGAACGATCTTGGGGGCGGCAACCACCCCTTGTCTCAGGTCGGCAAAGGCTTGGGCGCCGTCTTCCAGCGACCGGGACTGAAACCAGTTCAGATCGCCCAGTTTACCGTCATACATAGCCTGCGCCGTCTGACGAAAATCCTCGGCGGTATAGGTATAGGTTCCGATGAAGGTAATCTCCTGAAGGGTCATGCGCCGGATATCGAGCCCGCCGGTATCTTCGGCCAAACCGACATGGACAATGACACCGCCGGGGCTGGCCAAAGCCGATGCGTTTGCACGGGTCACGGCATACCCGACCGCATCAACGATCAGCGCGAAGGGCCCATCGGCCGTCTCCACGACGTTCTCTCCGCAGTGTTCACTTAAGAAGCTGCGCCGCACCGGATTCGGCTCGACGATTGTAACTTCATCGAGTCCCATCGCTCTGAGCGCCAGTGCAGCCCCCAGTCCAATCGGTCCGCCGCCTATGATCAGAGCGTTGGAACCGATCCCGTTGCCATTGGCTTCCAGCCCCAACCGCGCCGCGTGCCAACTGACCGCCAGAGGTTCCGCAAGCGCCGCCTTTTGCATTGGAAACGCATCCGGCACTGAGACGAGATTGACCTCGGGCATCGATACGAACTGGGCAAAGGCTCCTTCGCGCGGGGGCATGGAAATGATCTGCCGGCTCGGGCAAAGATTTTCGCGCCCCGCGGTACAGGCTGGACAGGTCCCACAGGTAACCAGCGGATTGATCGTCACACGGTCGCCGTCACGCGATCCGCCCACGATAACGCCGGCGGCTTCGTGCCCGAGGATCAGCGGTGGCATACGCCGGTCGTCATGGCCAAGATAGGCATGCATGTCAGACCCGCAGATCCCGACAGCGGAAACCCGAACGAGGTGTTCGCCCTCCGCCGGGTGCGGATCCGCGACATCACGGAGGCTGAGCGTCTCGGGTGCGTCGTAGATCAGTGCTTTCATTTGGCCGTGAACCCCCCATCAACCATCAGGATCTGCCCGGTAACATACGCGGACGCCTCCGAGCACAGGAACAGAAGCGGGCCGTCGATGTCCTCAATCCGGCCGTTGCGGCCGA
The DNA here is from genome assembly GCA_013042765.1 of Litoreibacter sp. Lineage (GTDB taxonomy): Bacteria > Pseudomonadota > Alphaproteobacteria > Rhodobacterales > Rhodobacteraceae > Litoreibacter. The sequence continues at coordinate 1,523 of JABDPP010000266.1, read as the reverse complement.
TACAGGTTTGCGCAGCGTTGCGGGCAGCCCGCTCCGGGTCGGAAAACACCGCCTCGGTGAGTTCTGTCGGAAAAAAGCCCGGACCGATCGCATTTGCCGTGATGCCGTGCGGCGACCAGGCTTCGGCCATGGCGCGTGTCAACTGACCAACCCCGGCTTTCGACGCGCCATAGGCAATGCCGCCCGGAAAGGCGCGTGTGGTTTGCAGCGACGCGAAATTCACAATACGCCCCCAACCCTTTGCCTTCATGTCCGGCACCAACGCCTGGCTCAGGAAAAACGGCGCCGTCAGATTGATGGCAAGCGTCTGGTCCCAGCCCTCCGGGGTTACCTCATCTGCGGCTTGCCGCGTGTTCAAGCCGGCGGCGTGAACCAATATGTCCGGCGCGCCAAACGGGGAGGCAAGCGCCCTTACAAGATCCGGAAGGTTCGAGCGAACAGAGACATCCGCAGCGACACAGGCGGCGCTTGCACCAACCTCCGCGACCAGATCCTCCAAAGCGTCCTGGCGCCTCGCAACACCAACGACTTTCGCCCCGGCTGCCGCCAGCGCCTTTACGACCTGTCGCCCGAGACCGGAACTCGCACCAGTGACACATGCCACCCGTTCCGTCAGATCGAAAAGGGCACGCGGATCAGCCATCAGCCGTCAGATCAAACTCTTCATCAGGGAAATATTTGGCCAGACGCACATCGGCCGCCCGCGCATGGCCTTCCATACCTTCCAGCCGGGCAATCCGCGCCGTGGCTTCTGCCACGGGCTTGTAGCCTTCACGGCTGCCGCGCTGCCAGGTCACGATTTTCATGTACTTGTGCACGCTGAGACCACCGGTGTAGTTGGCCGCGCCAGAGGTCGGCAACACATGGTTGGTGCCCGCGGCCTTATCGCCATAGGACACGGTGCTTTCCTCACCCAGAAAGAGCGATCCGTAACAGCTCAGCCGATCCAGCCACCAATCGAGGTCATCCGCCATCACCGTGAGGTGCTCCGGCGCGTAATCATCTGATGTCGCAGCCATTTCCTCACGATCGGCGCATAGGATCACCTCTGCGTAATCACGCCAGGCGGCTGCGGCATTCTCACGGTTCACCTCGGGAAGATCGTCGATATAGGAGGGGATCATCTCCATCACCTTCTCCGCCAGAGCCCGGTCATCCGTGACCAGCCAGACCGGCGAGTTGTAGCCATGCTCGGCCTGGCTCACCAGGTCGGTTGTAACGATGTGCGGATCGGCGGTCTTGTCCGCCAGGATCAGGCTGTCGGTCGGGCCAGCGATCATGTCGATGCCGACACGGCCGAACAGGTTCCGCTTGGCTTCCGCCACGAACTGGTTGCCCGGTCCAACGAGAATTTTTGCCTTGGGCAGGCCAAAAAGGCCGAACGTCATGGCTGCCACGCCCTGAACGCCGCCCATCGCCAGGATCGTATCCGCGCCGCAGATATGGGCCGCATAGATAATGGCGGGTGCCACGCCCTCCCCCGGACGGGGGGGCGAACAGGCGGTGATGTGATTGCACCCGGC
>JABDPP010000262.1 GCA_013042765.1 Litoreibacter sp. | reverse complement strand
CATTCCTCTCGACCATGGATTACTCCACGGCCTCTAGCTGCCAACCCGGACCGTCTCGGGCCAAAGCAGCCCTGCGAAGTTACCCTCGCGCGAGGTCCCTATTTGGCATTGCTCCCGGTGGGGCTTGCCTGGCCGCCACTGTCGCCAGCGGCGCGGTGGGCTCTTACCCCACCATTTCACCCTTACCTCCGCTAACGCGGGGGCGGTTTCTTTTCTGTGGCGCTTTCCCTCGGGTTACCCCGGCCGGGCGTTACCCGGCACCGTTGCCTTGTGGAGTCCGGACTTTCCTCGAACGCATGCGCCCGCGATCATCCAGCCATCCGCGCCCGGTCTCCTACCAATATAGGCATCGATCCGTCAATTCCGAGGTGCAGGTCAGCCCAGCGCAGTGCCCAGTTTCGACAGCGCTGCCGCGACTTGCTGATCGGCAAGTTCGAACGCCGCACCGCGCGCTGCGGGCCGAAACCGTAGGCGGAACGCATCAAGCAAGGTTTCGAACGCGACCTCCGGGGAATAGCCGAACGCCACGAGGTCTGACTGGAATTGCTCTTGATCAAGTCGGGCCATGTCCGGCGCATCAGGACCTTCGGGCCAGACCGACAGGCCAACCCGCGCCAGCCTGCGCCAGTCGAACCGAACGCCCGGGTCGATCTTGCGCCCCGGTGCCATATCCGAGTGCCCAATTACGCGATGAGGCGGGATATCCCAGCGGGTGAGGATACCGCAAAGAAGGTCTTCGAGCGCATCCATCTGCCCTGCGGCGAACGGAGAGCCGCCGCAATTGGACAGCTCAATACCGATAGAGCGGGAATTTACGTCACACACGGAACCCCAACTCCCCGCCCCTGCATGCCAGGCCCTCTGCCCCTCCTCAACCAGTTGCAAAACGCCCCCGGCCTCATCGATCAGGTAATGTGCGGACACTTCCGCAACCGGATCACACAGCACGGCGCGCGCATCTTCAGCGCTGCGCATCGCGGTGTAATGTAGAACTACGATATCCGGTTTGGCCCCTCCCCTACGCTCACCATAATTCGGTGAGGGGTGCCAGATCGCAGGCATGGGCCTAGTTGCCGCCAAGCCCGCGATAAACGCCGGGGTTCCAGTCGCAGGCATATCCGTCACCATCCGGGTCGAGCCCAAGTTTGTCGCGCTCAGGCCCACCGGCTTTCAGAAATGCATCCTGCGCCTGTTCACCGGACCGATAGCCCGCGCATTTGGCCTCCGCCTTACTCGCGCCAAACAGGCTTCTGCGATATTGCTTCTGGCCAACCGGGTGCTGGGTCAGCAAAGCAAACTCGATCGGCGTCGGCACTTTGCCACGCGGACGTCTGGGCACGGCTGTGGGCTCGATGAGCTGATATTGCTGGCGCTGCGCCTTGAGGCGTTCGGCGTCGGACTCGATCGTCTGTCGAGTGGACACGGCCTCGAAATCCTGTTCGTCCGAGATGTCCGGATTGTTCAGATCGGGTGCCGGAACAACGGCCTCGGTCGATGTGTTCTCAAGGGCGGCGACGGCAGCAGCGCCCGTCAATTCTGCCGATGCGATCTCGATGTCCTCCGGAGGGCGCACCGTCTCTTCGTTGAGTGTCTGAAGCGCTTCGTCGCGCGCCTGCTGCTCAGCGATATACTGGTCGTAGCTGCCAAAGCCGACACCCTGCTGGACACCTGAGTCCGGCACCGGCTGCGCACAGCCAGCCAGAACCACTAACGCCACTCCAAAACTCAGGTTACGCATCTGTCGGCCTCACGCGTTTCTTGTTTCGCGCGTTTTACCACCATTTTTGAGGCTTGGCCACAAATCCGGCAGCCTGTTCCAGCGCATAGGCGTGGTTCAGCAGATCGCCCTCTTCCCAAGGCCGTCCGATCAGTTGCAATCCCAGCGGCAGCCCCTGATGATCCAGGCCCGCCGGCACGGATATTCCCGGCAACCCAGCCAAGTTGACCGTTACGGTAAATACATCGTTGAGATACATCTGAACCGGATCCGCATCCTTCATCTCACCCAGACCGAAGGCCGATGACGGCGTAGCCGGCGTCAGGATCGAATCCACGCCTGTCGCAAAGACATCCTCGAAATCTTTCTTGATCAGGGTCCGGACCTTGCGCGCGCGGTTGTAATAGGCGTCGTAGAAACCGGCCGAGAGAACATAGGTTCCGATCATGACACGGCGTTTGACCTCATCGCCGAAGCCTTCGGCGCGGGTTTTTTCATACATCTCGGTGATCCCGTCGCCCTGTGCGAGCTTTGCGCGGTGTCCAAACCTCACGCCGTCATAGCGTGCAAGGTTCGAAGAGGCCTCAGCAGGAGCCACGACGTAATAGGCGGGAAGCGCATACTTTGTGTGCGGCAGGGAAATGTCCACGATCTCGGCGCCGGCGTCCCGCAGCATGTCGACGCCCTTGGCCCAGAGCGCCTCGATCTCATCAGGCATCCCGTCCATGCGATATTCTTTCGGGATCCCGATTTTCTTGCCGCGGATATCACCGGTCAGGGCAGCCTCGAAATCCGGCACCGCAAGATCGGCACTGGTCGAGTCC
>JABDPP010000251.1 GCA_013042765.1 Litoreibacter sp. | reverse complement strand
CGACTGCATCGAGGCCATCGGGCCCCGGTGTGTCCTCGGAAATCTGAGTGGTGAAAACTGCGCGCTCCATCTTGAGTGGCCCAAGCTCGGCGGCCATAGCTTTATCAAGGGCACGGGCGGCCTTGCCCCGCTTTGTACTGATCTCTCCGGCCCGCTTGTCATAAGTCTCGCGCGCCTCCACCAAATCCATCCGCAGTGCGGCAATTTGGGCCTCTCCGGCCTCCACAGCCTCCAACCGAGCTTGGAGAGTTTCGGAAAAAGCCGCAAGCTCATCCGGCAAAACGTCATGTTTGCGCGCTAGCCCGCGAAGGGCAAAGAGGCGCTCTTCCACGGCTTCGAGTTCTCTGGGGTCAAAGGACAAGGCCTCAAGACAAAGCTCAACACCCTGTGCGGCATCGCCCAACTCTGTCATCGCACGCTCAAGCGCGCCCAGCGGCGCATCCAGCGCGCCCTCGGCTTTGTCGGCAACCGCGTCAAGCCAGCGGCTCGCATCGCCTATACTGCCTTCCGCCCCATCCGGTCCAAGCGCTTGTAATGCCTTGGCAATATCTTCCCGAATGCGAGACCCAGCCTGCATCAGGCGGCGTTGCGTATCCAGTTCGGCCTCCTCGCCGGGCTGGGGGTCCAGCGCTTCAAGTTCGCTGACCGAATGACGCAGGAATTCCTCTTCTTTGCGGGCTTCCCGGAGCCGGGTCTGCGCCGCCTCAAGAGCTGCCTCGGCCTGAGCCACCACCCGCCAGGAACGCCGCATCGGTGCCGCGTCGATCGCGGCAAACGCATCCAGCAGAGCGCGATGCCCCCGCGAGTTCAGCAATCCCCGGTCATCATGCTGGCCATGGAGTTCGACGAGTGCTTGGGAGAGGTTGCGCAAAACCTCCCCACTGACCCGACGATCATTGACATAAGCCTGCTTGCGACCGTCTGCATAGTTCACACGCCGGAGAATGAGTTCGCCCTCGGGCACAAATCCGGCCTCTTCGAGAACGGAGAAGGCAGCGTGACCAGCTGGCAGGTCGAAGATCGCCGTGACCTCGCCCTGCGCCGCGCCCTGGCGCACCAGATCCGCCCGGCCGCGCCAGCCCAGCACGAAGCCCAGACTATCGAGAAGGATCGATTTTCCGGCACCGGTCTCACCCGTGAGCACATTCAGCCCCGGCTGGAAATCCAGCGAGAGCCGGTCGATGATCAGCATGTCCCGGATATCGAGACCGCGCAGCATGTCAGCTCTCCCGTAGGGCGGAGGTCTCTCCGCCGCGTCTTACAGCCATTTGCCCCGGATCACCTGGCGGTAAACATCGCTCAACCAGCCCGAACCGCGCGCCTCCGGCTCCAGCCCGCGGCCTTTCAACAGGTTGAAGCTGTCTTGGTAGAACCCCGTGGACTGGAAGTTATAGCCGAGGATTGCGGCCGCCGTCTGCGCCTCGTCCGTCAGCCCCAAGGAAAGATAGCTCTCCACCAGCCTGTGCAGTGCCTCAGCCGTATGCGTCGTGGTCTGATAGTCTTCCACCACCACACGGAACCTGTTGATCGCTGCAGTATAATGGCCACGCTTGAGGTAGAACCGCCCGATCTCCATCTCTTTTCCCGCCAGATGGTCGAAGGCGAGATCAAACTTCAGGATCGACGACTTTGCATAATCGGTATCCGGATAGCGCTCGATTACCGTGCGCAATTCCTGCAGGGCCTTGAAGGTCAGACCCTGGTCCCGGCCGACCTGGTCAATCTGGTCATAGTAGCTGAGCGCCACGAGATACTGGGCATAGGCCGCGTCGTCATCGGCGGGATAAAAGTCAATGAAGCGCTGAGCGGCCACCCGGGACTCTTCATAGTTGCGTGTCGCATGCAGCGCGAAAGCTGACATGATGAGAGACCGCTTCGCCCAGTCCGAGTAGGGATAGAGACGCTCAACCTCTCTGAAAAGCCTGATGGCTTCTTCGGTGTCGCCGTCCTGAAGTTCAGCTTCGGCGCGCTGGTAGATTTCCTGTGGACCAAAGGACTCGAGCGGCGCGGGCCTGTTGGACCCGATTTTGAAGAGCCCTGTCCCCATCAATCCGCGCTCGCCGCAACCCGATAATCCAGCCACAACAGCCAGCGTTAAGAAGAGCTTGGAGATTGAGCTTATGCGCCCCATGAAACGCCGACCTTACCTGCACTGTCGCCGAGATTGCGGACGACTTCCATGGACTGGTCTAGCACAAGTTTTTTCGGTGCAAAATGTCTTTGGAGCCAAATTTCGAGATCAGGCAACGAGCGGCAAATCAGCCGGTTTGACGCCAACGCCGGGCAAGCGGCGGGCCTGCTCGGCCGAACAAGTGACGATACGATGCGCGTCGGGTGCATCGAACAGCGCGCGCAGCAGGCGATTGGTCATCGCATGACCCGCACGACGCCCGGTATAGCGGCCCAAGATCGGGGCCCCAGCCAGTGCAAGATCACCAAGAGCATCCAGCATCTTGTGGCGCACGGCTTCATCCTTTCGGCGCAGACCACCGGGGCTCAGCACGGCATCACCATCGACCACCACCGCGTTCTCATAGGTTCCGCCAAGTGCAAATCCGCTGGCATGCATCATGTCAATATCCGCCTTGCGGCAGAATGTACGGCAATCGGAAAGCTCGCGCACGAAGGTTCCGTTGGCCATATTCAGGGATTTCGACTGCGAGCCGATCGCCCCGTCCTCGAAATCGATTTGGAACTCAATCTCGAGGCCTTCGGCCGGGCTCAGCATGGCAACGGCATCGCCATCGCGAACCATGATAGGTTTGAGGATCTCGATCGCCTGAAGCGGGGCATCCTGCACCTCCACGCCGGCCTCGATCAACGCAGCAGCGAATGCTGCGGAACACCCGTCCATGATTGGCACTTCAGGGCCGTCAAGTTCGATGAGAGCGTTTGAAACACCACAGCCGGCGAGAGCGGCCATTATATGCTCAACCGTCAGAACCTCGACACCGGAGGTATTCTCAATTCGCGTGCAGAGTGGTTTTTCCCGAACAGCATCATAGCGTGCCGGAACAAAGGTATCGCCAGTTGTCAGATCGACCCGGTCAAAACAAATCCCGAATCCGGCTGGTGCAGGAAGAACGCTCATGCGCACAGGCGCGCCCGAGTGCAGGCCAACGCCTTCGAAAGCAATTATTCTGTTTAGTGTTGTCTGCACGAAGACCTCTGGGGATCGTTCATCCCGCAAATAAATTTCGACACGCATCCGCGCGCCTTGGAGGTCATAAGTAGAATGACGCGCGACGTTCCTCAACTCACGCTTTATGTCGGTTTGCAACAGTGCTGAAACAAATGAAATTGAGGACGGCGACTTAGCCTAAGTTAATGTTCTAAATAAAAAAGACCGGCCATGGCCGGTCTTCTCTATCTGATCCGTGAGTGATGTATCAGTTCGCCTGACGCCGCAAAAAGGCCGGTATCTCGATCTTCTCCTGCTCGGGGTCTGCATGTGATTCCGTTTCCGGAGCCGACATCGAGGGTTGCTGGCGCGCAGGCTGAGGGGTCTCCTCAGCGCTGTGGCCAGTCATCCGACCGATCAGTGAATTAATCCCGAAGCGGGGCCGTTCCGCCGCCGGTGGCGTGGGGGCAGCGGCAGGTTGCGAGACCTGCGGGGCATCCGGTGCCTTGTTGACGGCCGCCTGCAAGCGTTCCAGCGCCTGGGCCGTCGGCGTTCCCGCAGCGGGGCGCGCGGCGGGCGCTTCTGCTGCAACAGCAGACTGGGTCGGTGCGGCGGGCCGATAGACAGGCTCCGGCAGTTCGCTCCCGTCCAGACTACTGCTGGTCTCCGCCGTCATGCCCGGCTGCGCGTACTGCGGCGCTGCATGAACAAATCCGCCTCCAGCCTGCGCGGCCACAGCTTGCGGCTGCTCGATCTCGGCAAAGAGCGAGGGCTCTTCGCCCTGTGCGGTGATCGCCTCCTGAGGTATTTCGGCTGGAGCAAAGGCAGCGGGCTCTTCCAAAACAGTTTCTTCTTCCGCAGCGCGTTCCATCGGTAGCGGAGACGCCAGAGACCGACGCGGATGTGGTGTTTCCAGCAACTCTTCGTTGGCATCGATCCCGGTGGCCACAACGCTAACGCGCATCGTGCCTTCCATACCCGTGTCAAGTGTAGAACCCACGATGATATTCGCATCCGGGTCAACCTGCTCGCGAATCTTGTTGGCCGCTTCGTCGAGTTCGAACAGAGTCAAATCGTGGCCGCCAGTGATGTTGATCAGAACACCCTTTGCACCACGCAGCGATATCTCATCGAGAAGCGGATTGGCGATCGCCTTCTCTGCGGCCTCGATGGCGCGGGTCTCGCCCTCGGCTTCGCCGGTGCCCATCATGGCCTTGCCCATCTCGTCCATGACGGCGCGCACATCGGCAAAGTCGAGATTGATCATACCAGGCCGCACCATCAGGTCGGTCACACCCTTCACGCCCTGATAGAGCACGTCATCGGCCATCGAGAAGGCTTCGGTGAAGGTGGTCTTCTCATTGGCAAGGCGGAAAAGGTTCTGGTTTGGAATAATGATCAGCGTGTCGACGACTTTCTGAAGCGCCTCGACGCCTTCTTCTGCCTGACACATGCGCTTGGCGCCCTCAAACTGAAACGGCTTGGTGACAACGCCGACAGTCAGTACCCCCAGCTCGCGGGCGGCCTGAGCAATGATCGGCGCGGCGCCCGTTCCGGTGCCTCCGCCCATACCAGCTGTGATGAAGCACATATGTGCACCGGCCAGATGATCGACGATCTCCTCGATCGTCTCCTCTGCCGCGGCAGCGCCGACAGACGGCCGAGCCCCAGCGCCCAGCCCTTCGGTAACCTTGACACCCAGCTGAACCTTGATTTGCGCCTTACCCTGCTGAAGGGCTTGTGCATCCGTGTTCGCGACGACGAAATCGACGCCATCCAGCGCCTTCTCGATCATGTTGTTAACGGCGTTTCCGCCTGCGCCACCAACACCGAAAACGGTGATACGAGGTTTGAGGTCTGTCTGTTCGGGCATCCGAAGATTGAGGGTCATGTGCTGGGTCCGCCTGCTGTAAATATTACGAATGGGACCGTTTTGGTCCTTTATTGTTCTGCCTCATTTTCACGAATCTTAGCGAAACTCGGGCTTCAGGTCACGTGAAAAAGCCTGTTTTACTACAAAATCTTGATCCTCCAGATGTGCTTTCGGCAGCATTTCGCCAATCGCGCAAAATCTGGGGCTCACCAATTATCCTTGAACCAACGCACCGCCCGTTTGAGCGATCGCGCGGGATAGCTGTCGACCGGAACGTCAAAATCCCACCATTCATCCTGCGGGTGCGCTGCGAAGAGGCATGTTCCTACTGCGCTCGCGAAGGACGGCCCCGTCACCGATTGCGGCAAGCCCTGAACCCGCAGAGGACGCCCCAACCGCACTTGCTGGCCAAGGATTTTCGTCGCCAATCCATCGAGCCCCGGCAACTGGCTGCCGCCTCCGGTCAAAACAATGCGCTGGCTGGGAAGATGGTCGAATCCAGCGGCATCCAGCAGGGCCCGAACCTCTTCCAGCGTCTCTTCCAAACGCGGACGCATGACACCGATGACCTCCGATCGACTTACGGACCGGCGATCATGCTCCCAATCGCCGGTATCACTGGACAGATCGATCATCTCCCGGTCGTCCATCCCGGTGGCCTGAACACCACCATAGAAGGTCTTGATCCGCTCCGCCGTGGACATCGGAACCTGAAGTCCCTGACTGATATCGGAGGTGACATGATCACCACCCATCCGCACCGTATCGGCGTAGATCATGTGTTTTTTGATGAAGATCGACAGTCCCGTGGACCCTCCGCCCAGATCGATACAGGCAGCTCCAAGTTCCTGTTCATCCTCGACGAGGGACGCAATCCCGGACGCATAGGCCGAAGAAGCAAGCCCCGCCAACTCCAGATCACAGCGTTTGATGCAATAGAGCAGGTTCTCAATCGGCGTGCGGTCCACGCTGAGCATGTGCATATCGACCGACAGGCTGTTTCCAGCCTGCTCGCGCGGATCGGACAGGCCGCTGCGGTGATCGACCGCGAAGTTCACCGGTTGGGCGTGCAGGATTTCCCGGTCGGGGCCGTAATCGGGCACATCGCAGCTGCTGAGGACCCGCGCCACGCAATTGTCGCTGACCGTGCCATCGTGCAGTTCGACGCGGCCCGCGAGCCCATAGCTGCGCGGGCGGGCGCCGGAAAAGCAGACAATCACGTGATCAACCCGGACATTGGCCATTTTCTGCGCCGCCTGCACAGCCGTGCGAATTGCGCGCTCAGTCTCATGCATCGCGTCGATCTCACCGAAACGCACACCGCGCGAGCGTGTGGTGGCGGCCCCGATCACCCGAAACCTGCTCTGCCCGGCCATCGAGCCGATGCCGTCGCTTTCCGCGAAATCGCTCGGACCATCGAAACGCAGCACGAAACAGGCGATTTTCCATGACCCGACATCCAGCACCGCGATAACGCCGCGCTGCATGGCGGCACTCCGCTTGTTGCGCATGGCGCGTTGGGATTGATATAGGTCGGTCATCAGTTGCTGTTCCTCTTGTCTTCGTTGGTCGACTCGGCCTCGAGCGCGGCCAGGGCATCGGCCCCCAGCCTTAGAATCGGGCGTTTGGGATTGCGGAAATCGACCCGAACCAAATCACGGGCCAGCAAGTCCTGCACCCCATTGAGAGCCATCACGCGGTCGAGCGCGACGCGGGGAGAGCGCTCAGGCAACATGATCCTCTGCCCACGGTCGAGCACGATGTCCCATCGGTGCTCTGCCACCCGGATCAGCCCGATCATTCGGTCATGAACAGGTGCTGCGGCATGGGCCAGCGCCAGGGCCTCTGCCACGGCATGGTCTGCACCCTCCCCCGCGATGAGCATGAGGTCCGGACGCGATTTGCGGCTGTCGAGTGCTGCCACGCGGTGGCCTTCGGCATCCAGCAGTTCCAACCCGTCCGGGCTCCGCCAGACCACAGCCGGCACACGCTCTGTCACATCGACCTGCAGAACGCCGCCAGACTTGACCGAGAGCTTGGCGCTGCGCACGGCATCCAAGCTTTCGACCTGCTGGCGCATGGCCTCCAGATCCAGATCGAACGAACTTCGTGGCAGGTCTACTGGCACAACCTCGCGGATATCCACGGCCAGATCCGCAGATGCCCCGTCAATCGCCATCAGGTTGACCATGAACTCCGGCCGCTCCTCGACCGATCGGCGCAGCTCGACCATCCTGTCCACCAAGCCGTCGACCCGTTCTTGATCGGATACGAAAACGGCAAATGCAGTCAAAACACATAAGACAGGCAGTCCAAAGCGCAAGAAACGCCGGAAGTGCGGCGTGAGCCAGAGGCGGTTGAGTCTGTAGGCGACCCTACTTGGCGCCGGGTCGTGTTGAGGCATAGAGCGCTTACGAGGTCTCAGCGATCGCATGAGGCGTCCTCCACCATCCAGCGACACAGCGCGCCCATAGACATCCCGCAGGCCTGGGCCTGTTCGGGCGAGAGCGAAGTGGGGGTCATGCCGGGCTGCGTGTTGGTCTCAAGCAGGATTAACCCGTCCGCGCCCTTGCTTTCATCCCATCGGTAATCAGTTCGGCTAACGCCGCGACATCCCAGCGCCTCATGGGCTCGGAGCGCATAATCGAGGCACATATCATGGATTTGCTGCGGAATTTCAGCCGGGACGATGTGGTTTGAGCCCCCTTCGACATATTTCGCATCATAGTCGTACCAGCCCGCCGTCTGAATATCGGTTACGGTCAGCGCGCGATCCCCTACCACCGTCGTGGTCAGTTCGCGGCCCGGGATATAAGCTTCGACCATAACGGTTTCCGGCATCGTTGCGTCCAGCACCGGCGGGCCGCTAGCGCCCTCTTCGACCAGATAAACTCCGACCGATGAGCCCTCGTTATTTGGTTTTACGACATAAGGGGGCGGCATCACGTGGCTCGCCATCACTTCGTCTTTGGCGACAAGAAGGCTTGGCGCTATGGGCAGGCCTGCATTGCGGTAAGCCTCCTTCGTGCGCTCCTTGTCCATGGCCAGAGCGGAGGCCAGAACGCCCGAATGCGTGTAGGGGATCCGGAGCCATTCCAACAGGCCCTGCACACAGCCGTCTTCGCCCCATCGCCCGTGCAAGGCATTGAACGCGACATCAGGTGATATTTCGGCAAGACGCGCTGCAAGGTCCGGCCCCGCGTCCAGCTCCACCACTTCATATCCTTCGTCCCGCAATGCAGCGGCGCAATCACGCCCTGTACTCAGCGAAACCTCCCGCTCGACAGAAGGCCCGCCCATCAATACCGCCACTTTCCGGGGTGCCCTGCTCGACATACCCGCCCGTGCCTTGTTTTTCTCGCCCTTAACCGGGCTTTAATTCTCGTTATCAGGACCCTTAGGTCCTCTATATTGTATGTGCGTCATTTTTTAACGCTACATCTTGTGCTACCACTCAGGGGAGCTTTTTCCCCACGCGAAGCACCTCCCATTCTAACTCTATTCCACTGTTCTCGAAAACCTTTTTCCGCACTTGCTCGCCAAGATCCTCAAGCTCTGCGGCCGTCGCGCCACCAGTGTTGATCAGGAAATTCGGATGTTTCTCGCTCATCTGTGCCCCGCCAAGGCGCGCGCCACGCAGCCCCGCATTCTCGATCACTTTCCACGCCTTAAGATCATGGGCGTCATCGGCCTGTCCTGTCGAAGAATAGCCGATCGGATTGCGAAACGTGCTACCCGCTGTGCGGTCTTTGGTGGGCTGGGTCGCATCTCGGCGCGCAAGCTGGTCTGACATCTTTGCATGCAACACCTCCGGATCGCCCTTTGGCGCCTCGAAGACCGCCTCTACCAGCACCATGCCCTCTGGAAGGTCGGTCTGCCGGTAGCGGAAATTCAATTCATCCGCCGAAAGTTGCACGATCTCGCCCGACCGGGTCACTGCAGTGGCACTGACGAATACATCCGCCACATATGTCCCGTAGCAGCCCGCATTCATGCGCAGCGCTCCGCCAATCGCACCGGGGATCGTGCGCAGAAACGTCAGATCGAGCCCGGCGTCAGCTGCCTTTCGAGCCACGTGCGCATCCAGTGCGGCAGCACCGCAGCGCACCCTCCGCCCCTCAACCTCGATCTTGTTGAAGCCTCGTCCGAGCCGGATCACCACCGCATCCAGTCCACCGTCCCGAACAATCAGGTTCGAGCCGACGCCCATCGGAAAAACTACAATTTCACGTGAGAGCTGGGCCAGAAACTCAGCCAGGTCGTCTACATCAGCCGGCTGAAAAAGCGCAAGCGCCGGACCGCCGACACGCAGCCATGTCAGATCAGCAAGCGGCCTGTTCTCCGTCAAAGTGCCACGGACCGAGGGAAAGTTCATTCGGTAGTCTCTTTGGCTCCAAAGCCCAGCTTGCTCTTGATCCAGCGCCCGAGGTAACGGACCGGCCAACGCAGAAGGGAAGCACCGGCGCCCAGACAGATCAACCCGACCCAGGGGCCATTCTCATAGGTAACCCAACCGACAAGGGGAATTCCAACCGCGATCAGAATATAAGCACGCCGCCAGTGGTTGTCCCGGCTTGGGACCATGGCGAGCACATTGGCTGCAATCATCCAGATCAGGGCGAAAACTAACGACAAGCTCATCTTGAACTATCCTCACCCCGGGCGAACGCGCGACGCCACAGGTATCTCAAAGGGTTGCGGAACATGGAAAAGAAAGCCGCAAGACCGGCCGCTGCAACCCAGATCCCGTGCTCATATCCGATCCAGACGATGATGGCAGGCGCCACCAGAAGCAGCAACAAGCCCGGTGCATACTGAAAACGCATGGGCAGAAGGGCGACGCCAGTCGACAGGATCGCCCATATTGCGGCCGCGATCAGGGCGGCGCTCATGAACTTCGCCCCCGCGCAAGAGGCACTAATAGTTTTATGGTTGCGCGACCGGTCATTCTTTCAACCTTTTGGGCAGCGAATTCGCCCAGGCACTGATCGTGCCTGCTCCGAGGCACACAACGATATCCCCGGAATTCGCCTCAGCTCTCACAAGGTTCACGAGATCCCGTTCATCATTGACCGCAACTGCATGGCGATGGCCATAGCGAACCAGCCCCGCCACCAGATCATCGCGGCTGGCGCCTTCAATCGGCTCCTCGCCCGCAGCGAAGACCTCTGCAACCCCAATGACATCAGCGTCGTTGAAACACGAACAAAACTCGTCAAACAAGGAATGCAGCCGGGAAAACCGATGCGGCTGATGGAATGCGATGACCCGCGCGCCGGGCGTGTGCGAGACAGCTTGGCGAGCGGCTTTCAGTACCGCCGCGATTTCGACCGGATGGTGGCCGTAATCGTCAATGGTCGTCACGCCGTTGACTTCACCCACCTTGGTGAAACGGCGGTTGACGCCCGCAAATCCAGCCAGCGCATCTCGGATCTCTGCACCCTTGATGCCAAGGTGCCGGGCCACGGCCACCGCCGCCAAGGCGTTCGACACGTTGTGGTCTCCGGGCATTGGCAGGCTGCAACCCTCCAGCACCATCCCGTCATTTTGCAGAGCGATATCGAAATGCGCGATACCTTCTCGGTAGGTCAAGTTCACGGCCCGGACATCTGCCTGTGCGTTAAACCCGAATGTGACGACACGGCGATCCGTGATCCGCCCCACCAGCGCCTGTACTTCGGGATGATCTGTGCAACATACCGCAAGGCCATAGAACGGAATGTTCGAGACGAAATCCATGAAGCCCTGACGCAACGTGTCGAAATCGCCCCAGTGTTCCATATGCTCGGGATCGATATTGGTGACGATTGCGATCGTCGCGGGCAGGCGGTTGAAGGTGCCGTCACTTTCGTCGGCCTCAACCACCATCCATTCGCCCTGCCCCATGCGCGCGTTGGAGCCATAGGCATGAATGATACCGCCATTGATCACGGTCGGATCGATCCCGCCCGCATCCAGCAGCGTCGCGACCATGGTCGTCGTCGTTGTCTTGCCGTGGGTTCCGGCTACGGCGATGTTCGATTTCAAGCGCATCAGCTCGGCCAGCATCTCCGCTCGGCGCACGACGGGGAGACCCATGGCACGGGCCGCATCCAGTTCCGGATTGCCGGGTTTGATGGCGGAGGAAATGACCACGACATCGGCGTGCTCAAGGTTCTCGGCCCGCTGGCCTTCGTAGATCATAGCGCCCAGCCGCTTGAGCCGATCCGTGATCTTGGTCGCCTTGAGATCGGAGCCCTGCACCGTGTAGCCGTGGTTCAGCAGCACCTCGGCAATACCGGACATGCCAATCCCGCCAATGCCGACAAAATGGATAGCGCCGAGTTCGAGAGGGAGTTTGGTTGCTGCGTTCATCAGGGTTTCTTCGCGAGGCGTTCTACAATATCGACCAGCGCCTGTGTGGCGTCGGGCCGCCCCGCGGAAAGCGAGGACCGCGCCATCTGCACTGCGATTTCGGGGTTCGTCAAGACAGTGGCCGCGTGTTCGGCAAGGTTTTCGGGACTGAACTGGCTCTCCGGGATCATGATCGCACCGCCGGCAGCGACCAGTCCGCGAGCATTGACCGTCTGGTGGTCGCCCGCCGCGGCCGCAAAGGGGACCAGGATCGCCGGGCGGCCGATCACGCTGATATCGGCAACCGAGGAAGCGCCCGCCCGCGAGATGATCAGCTGGGCTTCGGAAAATCGGCTTGGGATGTCGTCGAAGAAGGGAGCGACTTCGGCTTTGAGGCCAGCCTTGTCGTAGCGGGTCCGCGCCATCGCGGCGTCCTCATCGCGGGCCTGATGCGCAACCCGGAGGTTCTTTCGCACTCCCTCCGGCAAGGCCGCAAGCGCGTCGGGGACCACTTGAGACAGGATTCGGGCGCCTTGCGATCCGCCAATCACAACAACGCTCATCGGGTAATCGCCGGGGGGAATATACTGTGCTCCGGCGCGTTCAAGGATCGCCTTTCGCACCGGGTTTCCAGTGTGCGTGCCTTCGACCCCGGCGGGGAGATCTGTGGGCCAGGTCCCGCAGGCGACCCAATTCATTCGCCTTGCGAACAGTCGATTGACGCGCCCCAGAACGCCGTTTTGTTCATGCAGGGCGCGCGGCAGGCGCAGCAGCCATGCTGCCGCCATGGCCGGAAACGCCGGATACCCGCCAAACCCGACGACAACGGAGGGTCGGTCACGGAGCATGGTCCCGATTGCACTCAGCACGCCCATGGCCAGTCGAAACGGTGTGACAAGTTTTGCCAAGAGGCCACCTCGCGAAAAGGTGGCCGCACTGATCTGTTCAATCTCGACGGAATGCGGAAAGCCCCCGGTGTAGCGCGCCCCGCGCGAATCCGTGGACAGCTTGACCCGCCAACCCTTGCGCAACATCGCTTCGGCCAGCGCCTGTGCGGGAAACATATGTCCACCGGTTCCGCCAGCTGCGATGATCAGGAGCGGCTCAGCCATGCCCTAAGATCTCCGATTGATCAGGATGTCGCCGATTTCCCCTTGGGGGCGGGTCCGCGTGAGCGCCAGCAGCATTCCTACGGCAATCCCTCCGGCAATGAGGGAGGATCCCCCGTTGGAGACAAATGGCAGTGTCATCCCCTTGGCCGGCAACAGGCGGACGGCAACACCCATATTGATGATCGCCTGCATTGCGATCATCGCGACAAGACCGGTTCCTGCAAGACGGATGAAAGGATCACGCTCACGGGTGAGCCGGTGAAGGCTCCGCACGGTGAAAATCCCATAAAGCGCAATGATCAGGAGAACCAGAACGAGGCCGTATTCCTCGGCCGCCACCGCGATAATGAAATCGGTATGTGCGTCTGGCAGTGACCATTTCACCGTTCCCTCACCAACGCCGACCCC
>JABDPP010000248.1 GCA_013042765.1 Litoreibacter sp. | reverse complement strand
GTCGGACCGATGACCATTGCCTGCCTTCTGGCCAACACGCTCACAGCCTGCTGCAGGGCAAACCAACTTGTGGAACCAGACGGGCTGACGGCCTAGGCGTCAGCCTGTGGTTCTGCCGTGATCATCGTTCCCTGAAGCTTTGCGACGAGGATCTCGGCATTATCTGCCTGTGTGAAAACCTCTGCCGCAACCACGCTGATCGTCCGGCCCGGCCGAACAACGGATCCGCGGGCAATAAGGGTGTCTCCCTTGGCCGGTGCCACGAGGTTAATTTTCATTTCGATCGTTAGCACCTCTTGCCCGGGTTTCATGAGTGAGAGGGCGGAATACCCAGCGGCGCTGTCTCCAAGAGAGAAGGCAAGTCCTGCATGGGCATAGCCATGTTGTTGAAGTGCCTCCGTAGAGATCGGTGCAGAGATCTCGCATCGTCCCGGCGTGATGTGATCGAGCCGCGCTCCAAGATTGGTCATGAAGGATTGTCGGTCAAAGCTGTCGCGGATCTTCCGTTCGAAATCTGGATCTCTGGCTTGAAACTGCATGATTGGGAACCTGTTTATGGACACGTGATATGCTGCACGGGATCGTGCCACAGGGAAAGAGCCGGTTTCAGGTTTGGAGGGGTTCTTTACCTCGTGCCATCGGGATCGCACAGGGCGAGGGACCAGTTAGAATTGCAGTGGTCTCCGACGCCATGAGATCCTGCAGACTGGCATCATCGCTGCGCAGTCCGCCAGTATAGGTGCCAAAAGCAGGCAGGATGAGCCTGTTCTGGTCAAACAGAAAACAAGGCCGACTTATCTGGCGTCCGCGCAGGCTTAACCGTGTCTTGGGGTGAAAGTGACCGGAAACCTCGCCCGTCGCTGCGGTCAGGGCGATATGGCGGAACTGAAGCGGGCCTTCATTGTATTCGATCAGATGGCTGCCGCCGAACTCGAGAGGTCCCGGGTCGTGATTGCCCTCGATCCAGATCCAGCGACGCCCGGCCATCAGCCGGGTGAGCCACGATGCCTGATCGTCCGGCAGGGATGCTCCGGCCTCAAGGTCGTCGAAACTGTCGCCCAGACAGATCACGCAGGCGGGGTCGGTGGCCGCTATCGCTGCGTCAAGCTTGCTCAGCGTGTCGATCGTCTCATAGGGCGGCAGCATGCGCCCGGAGCGGCGCGCGATCCGTTCCGATTTTCCCAGATGCAGGTCCGACACCGCGAGAAGCTCCGCCTCGGGCCAATACAGAGCACCGTCCGGCAAGGCGTTCAGTCGAACTCCTGAAAAGGTGAACTCAAATATGTTCATGCTTCGTTCGTTGCAAATCAGGATAGCTGTTGCAAGCCTTATTCCACATTGTCTTGCGTAAGGCCGACCAGGGCCATGAGGCGCTCCGCCTCTTCGGCAAGCAGGCGTTCCTCAGCCATGCCTTTGACAGGGACCCTGCCGGCTTCGAGAAATAGTGGCGCGGCGAGCGGCGTGACGCAGTCGAGAACAAGGTGGTCGATCGCGCCGTGCGTCTTCTCGATCATAGTCTCGATCCGGCCGAAATCGACGAGGCCTTTCATGGCTTCCTCGCGGGTAATGTCGAGCATGAGGTGGTCCGGATCGTATTTGCGCAGAGTGTCGTAGAGGATGTCGCTTGAGAACGTGGCCTGACGGCCCGATTTTCGTTTGCCGGTCGTGACGCGGTCAATGAGCCCGCTGATGACAGCGGAGGCACGAAAAGTACGTTTCATAACCGCGTTGCCTGCGAGCCAGGTTTGCAGCCCCTCCCTCAGGTTCTCTGGATCAAACAGTGGGGCCGGATTTTCCAGCGGCTTCAGGCCCCAGATCAGCGTTGCATAGTCGGTCGACACGAAGCCCAGCGGGTCGAGGTCCTGTTCTTCCATCCTCTGGGTGACGAGGAGGCCGAGCGTCTGTTGCGCGTTGCGCCCGGCAAAACCGTAGATGCAGGTATGATCGCGCCCGTCATGGGGGAAGCTTTCGATCAGGAGTCTGCCCTTCTGGGGCAGTTGCGAGACCTCGCGCTGCAACGCGAGCCAGCTTGCGGTGTGCTCAGGAAGGTCAGGCCATTCGCATTGGGCGAAAATCTCGAGGATGCGGTCAGAAAGCTGGGTGGACGTTGCGAACTTGGTGCCCATGAAGGTCGCGATTTTTGGGGTCTGGGTCGGGCGACGCGTGACCTCGACCGTCATTTCCCGAAGCCCCTCGTAGCGTACCGTTTGCCCGCCGATCAGGAATGTGTCGCCGGGCGTTAACGTGGCAGCGAAGCTTTCCTCTACCTCGCCCAGAGGTGTTCCACCCCGCTTGTTCTTTAATCGCACCTTGAGGGTTTCGGTGTCGACGATCGTGCCGAGGTTCATGCGGATCCGGGATGCGGCTCGCGGATCGCGCAACTGCCAGCGGCCTGCTTTCTGCATCAGGCGTTGGTAGCGGTCATAGGCTT
>JABDPP010000245.1 GCA_013042765.1 Litoreibacter sp. | reverse complement strand
AGTGCCGCGAGGCGTGAACTGTCGTTAGGGATTTCCTTGCGGATCACCTGTTCCCAGGCCCCCATGCCGCGCCAGTAGTCGTCGTTGCGCTCCAGCACCAGGTCGCCCTTCGGCTCCCAGCTGACATATTTATAGGGGCCAGTGCCGATGGTGGCCGCACCGGAGTTGAAACCTGCGGCTGCTGTCTCGGGCGTGGAATAGTCAGCCGCCGCTTCGGATGAAACGATGAAGAGCCGGATAAAGTCATTGGGCAGCGTCGCGGCCTGACCGTCGGTGTGAATGTGGATGGTATGCGGGTCGATGATGTCGACACCCGCAACGCGCCGCACATAGATCGTCGTAGTGGTGGGGCCGGAGACGACTGGGATACGCTCAATGGAGAACTTCACATCCGCAGCGTCGAAGTCCGAGCCATCGTGGAACTTCACGCCCTGACGCAGCTTGAATTCCCAGGTGTCCTCGTCCACCGGCGCCCAGCTTGTCGCGAGCCCCGGTTCGATCTGCAGATCGGTGCCGGACCAGACCAGCGTGTCGAAGATATGCTTGGCAGCTTCGGCATGCGGGCCAAGTGCGGAGAAATGCGGATCCATCGATTCGGGCCCGCCACGCACTCCCATGGTCAGCGTCTGTGCCTGGGCCGCCCCGGCTGCGCTCAGGCCCAGAGCGAAGGCCAGAGGTCCTAGGAATTTGTGGTATTTCATCATCTTCCCTTCCTGTTTCTGGAAGAGGCAGCAGGCCCCATCCATTGGTACTGACTTAATTCGCGTCCCATTTGGAACTTGCCTTGAAAGGATGTGCGGTCATAAGGTGCCAGTCAAGTTCAATTTGGAACTCACTGTTTCGAGCCCAAGGATTTGCAACGAATGTCAGGTCCGCAGACCGCGTGTGATGAAGATTTCGGCAGGCCGGATACCCGGGACGCCCCCAATATGCTGGACGCCAAGCTTTGGGCGAACCCCTGTCCCTTCACCTTCCGCATCAATTACCTCGCGCTTCTCTACAATACCCCGCTTTATGGCTGGATCAGTGATCAATATGGCCTGAAACGACCCGAATATGTGGTGCTCTACTCGCTGGCCCTCGCCGATGGTGGCAGCGCGCGGGACGTTTCGCTCACCTCGGGCTTTCCCAGAAACACGCTGAGCCGTGCGATCAAGCGCCTTGAAAAAATGGGTCTGATCAAGCCGCGCAGCAAGGTCCCCGGCGGTAGGCGCAGACAGGCGCTGCACCTGTCGGACGCGGGCTGGGCGCTGTTCAACGAAACTCGGCCCGCATTTGAGGCGCAGGAAAAACGGATGCTCAAGGCATTGTCGCTAGGCGAACGTCAGATGCTGTTTGAGCTCATGTCAAAGGTCGTGATGGACGCGCAGGAATGGGCAGGCGATCTACCCCCTGAAGCAGGGACAAAAAAGGAAAGGGCAAGACAATGAAAGTAGCCGAGATGAACTGGCGCGATGTCGAGGCGGCCGCTGCGCGCGATCCGCGCTGTATCCTGCCCATCGGCTCAACCGAACAGCACGCGCAGCTATCTCTGTGTGTCGATTTGATCCTCGCCGAAAAGGTCGCCACGGACGCGGCCGAC
Source organism: Litoreibacter sp. (assembly GCA_013042765.1). Taxonomy (GTDB): domain Bacteria; phylum Pseudomonadota; class Alphaproteobacteria; order Rhodobacterales; family Rhodobacteraceae; genus Litoreibacter. The sequence goes on along the minus strand of JABDPP010000245.1, from coordinate 4,403 downwards.
CCGCTGGATATCCCGGTCTTTCCGGTGATCCCCTACGGCTTGGCCCCCTATTTCAACGCCTATCCCGGCACGATTTGCCTGCGGGTCGAAACCCTGATGGCCGTCGTGCGCGATGTTGTCGCGTCGCTGTGCCGATCTGGCTTTCGGCAGATCCTGATCGTGAACGGCCACGGTGGGAACAACCCTGTCGGCGCACTCGCGCAGGAGTTGATGGCGGAATCTGGCGACGTCTCGATCAAGTTCCACAACTGGTGGAACGCCCCCGAAACTTGGGCCAAGGCGCAGGCCATCGACAAGACCGGCTCGCACGCCAACTGGATGGAGAACTTCCCCTGGACGCGACTGGCCCATGCCCCGGCACCGGCGGGCGAGAAACCGGTGGTGGACATGGCCCTGATGAAAGCCTCCCCTCCCGACATTGCGCGCGACATTCTGGGCGACGGCGCCTTTGGCGGCCCCTGGCAGCGCCCCGATGAAGAGATGCTGGCGCTTTGGGAGATCGGCGTAAAAGAGGTGCGCGAAGCTCTGGAAGGTCCATGGCCAGTGCTGGGGAACCGTTGATGCCAGACGAGGTTCTGATCTGGGGCGCCGGTGCCATCGGCGGCATTCTGGGCGCTTACTGGGCGCGCGCGGGTCATCCCGTGAAGATGGTCGACATCGTGCCGGAGCATGTAGAGGCATGTCGCACAACGGGACTGAAGATCGAGGGCCCGGTCGAGGAATTCACCCAAGTGGTGCCCTGCGTCACGCCCGATGAGCTGACTGGAGCCTATGGCCGGGTCGTTCTTGCGGTCAAAGCGCAGGCAACCGAAGAGGCCGTCCAGGCCCTGCTCCCGCATCTAGCGCAGGATAGCTACATTCTGTCGGCCCAGAACGGCCTCAACGAACGGACTATCGCGGATCTTGCCGGGCGCGAGCGGACTATGGGGGCCTTCGTGAATTACGGCGCGGACTGGGTCGGGCCGGGCCGTATTCTGTTCGGCAATCGCGGCGCCGTGGTCGTGGGCGAAATCGATGGCTCAATCCGGTCCCGTACCGAAGAGATGCATAAACTGTTGCAGGTCTTCGAGCCTGACGCGGTTCTCACCGACGATATATGGGCCTATCTCTGGGGCAAGTTGGGCTATGGCGCCATGCTATTCGCTACGGCCCTGACGCCCGACAGCATGACTGCTAATTTCGCTGATCCGGCCCGTGGCCCCGCGTTGATCGGACTGGCACGCGAAGTGATGCGCACAGCCGTCGCCGAGGGGGTCGACCCGAAGCCCTTCAACGGGTTTGAGCCGTCCGCTTTCATGCCCGGCGCGACCGAGGCAGCGGCACTGAAAAGCATCGCCGATCTAGCCGTGTTCAACTCCAAGACGGCCAAGACACACACCGGCATCTACCGCGATCTGGCGGTGCGCAAGCGTAAGACTGAGGTTGATCCGCAGGTGGAGACCGTCGCCGAAATTGCCGCGTCGCACGGGCTTGACACGCCTCTGCTCCGCCGTCTGGTCGAGTTGATCCACGATATCGAGGACGGCCGCCGTGAGATGTCCGCCCAGACGTTTCAAGATTTAACCAAGGTGATCCGATGACGGCCCGCACGGCCCTTGTCACCGGCGTGGTCGGCGGCATCGGCGCCGCCATCGCCGCACGGTTGGCTGCGGATGGCGCGCGAGTCGTTATCTCTGATCTTCCCGGGGATGCTCTCGATGCTAGGGGCGAGAAGTTGGGCCTGCCGACCATCGCGGCAGATCTCGGCGATCCTGCCTCGGTCCGGGAGATGACCGCCAGAATCGCCACCGACCATGGCACACGTGATATTCTGGTGAATGCCGCAGGCGGTGTGCGCGGACAGGTGGGCACGCCACTTGAAGAGGTCGATCCCGACGCTTGGCACGATATTTTTTCAGCCAATGTCGACGCATCTCTTTTCCTTGCGCAGGCGCTGGTTCCCGCGATGAAAAAAGCAGGCTGGGGCCGGATCGTCACGATCAGCTCCGGCGCTGGGCTCCGGCCCAGCCTGACGGGGATACACGCGTACACGGCGGCCAAGCACGCGCTCGTGGGCCTGACCAAACAGCTGAGCCTGGAGCTTGCCCAGCATGGCATCACGGTGAATTCCATCGCACCCGGTTTCATCCTGTCGAACCCTGCAACCGAGCGGCAGTGGACCGCCTACGGTCTTGAAGGCCAGGCGCAACTGATCAACCGCATCCACACTCGCCGACTTGGCACACCCGAGGATATCGCCGCCGCCGCCGCCTTCTTTGCGTCGGACGCGGCAAGCTGGATCACAGCCCAGATCCTGAGCGTCGATGGCGGCGTCACCTAAACCGGAGGTCTCATGAACGATCCCGTTCTTGCCCATGCACTGAACCAAAAGCCCGCGCTGATCGAGACTCTTAAGACGCTGGTGGCCTGCCCATCCGTCGGGGCGGATCCCGCCATGGCGCAGGGGATGGAAGATGCCCGCACGCTGATCGAGGCGCGGCTCGATGCGATGAGGTTCCAGAACCGCCAACGGCTCCCCCCTGCCGACACCGGCGGCCAACCGGCGATCTACGCCGAGCGAATGGACGCACCGGGCAAGCCCACGATCCTCGTCTACGCCCATTATGACGTGCAGCCGCCCGATCCCCTGCACAAATGGCACACGCCCCCCTTTGAGCCGGTCGAACGGGACCAGAGGCTGTATGGGCGCGGTGTCTCTGACGACAAGGGCCCGATGATGATCGCCCTCGACACGATCGCCGCCTTTGTCGCGGTCGAGGGCGCGCTGCCTGTGAACGTCAAGCTCCTGATCGAAGGCGAAGAGGAAACCGGCTCTCCCTCCCTGCCCGGTATTCTTGAAGCGCACCGGACTCTGCTAGCGGCCGATGCGGTCTTGTCGGCAGATGGCGCGCGGTGGCGGCCCGATCTGGTGACGCTCAACGTGGGCTCACGCGGGAACACGGGTTTCGAGGTCCGGCTGCAGACCGCCGCGCAGGATCTCCATTCCGGGCGGTATGGCGGGATCGTCTCCAACGCGCTGCATGAGTTGTCCCGGCTGGTTACCTCCCTCCACGATGAGACGGGCCGCATCGCCGCCCCCGGTTTCTATGACGGTGTCGCGGAGCCGACAAACGCCGAGCGCGCGGAAATAGCAGCGATCCCCTATGATGAGGCCTCCTCCTTCGCTGCGATCGGCGCCGTTCCGCATGGCGAGGCAGGTTATTCCACCCTTGAACGGCTCTGGATTCGCCCGACCGTGGACGTGAACGGGATGTGGGGCGGCTATACCGGTGCGGGCTCCAAGACGGTGATCCCAAATGAAGCCTTCGCCAAGCTCACCATGCGGCTAGTGCCGGGACAGGATCCGCAGGCGGCGCAAAAGGCAGTCGTCGACCACCTGAAAACCCATTTGCCCCGAAGTGCGACGCTCGAGATATCCGGCGAGCGCGGCGCGTCGGGCGCCTATGCCGTGCCCTCGGATCACCCCTTGCTAAGGGCGGCAAGCAACGCACTGGAGTTCACCACCGGCACGCCGCCCCTGAAGGTGCGCATCGGCGCGTCCCTGCCGCTGACAGAGATCGTGAGCCGCATCCTTGGCCTCGATACGATTATGTTTTCCTTCGCCCTCTCGGACGAGAATTTTCATGCGCCGAACGAATTCTTCCGGCTGGACAGCATCACCGACGGGCTCGCCGCCTGGGTGCGCATCTTGCGCGAGATCGCGGCGACCGACCTCGCCGACTTCGCCCCCTACAGGCCCAAGTGACACAAGCCACACCCGTCGACAACCAGCGCGGGGCGGCTCTGCTGGTGGCCGCCGCGGCGGTGTTTACCGCCGATGTCACGGCATTGCGCTACCTCAGCCCCGAGGTGCCCTTCGGGCAGATCATCTTCTTCCGCTCGCTGTCGCAGCTGCTGATCGTAGCGCTTTGGATCGGGATGCAGTCCGGGCTGAGCTACGGCTCACCACGCTGGCGCATGCTGGTGCTGCGCGGATTGACCAGCCTTGTCTGCTGGTGGCTTTATTACGCGAGCTTTCAGGCACTTGAGCTTGCGCTTGCTTCGATCCTGACCTTCACCTCCTCTCTCTTTGTAGTGGTCATGGCCCCTTTTGTGCTGAGCGAAAAGATCGGCTGGACACGCGGTTTGACCACCCTCTTCGGGTTCGTCGGGGTCGTGCTGGTCAGCGGGGACACGGGCCTGCAGGTGGAACCCGGTGTCTTGCTGGGCCTTGGCTCCGCCTTCGCCGCGGCGATTCTGATCTTTCAGAACCGCGTTCTGGCCCGCACCGAGCATACGGCAACCATAATGTTCTGGATCGGCCTTGTCGCTACACTGGGCACGGTACCCGGTGCGGCCCTCAGCTGGACCGCGCTCAGCCTGCCCGACCTCGCCATTCTAGGCCTTGCGGGCACTCTGGCGAC
>JABDPP010000242.1 GCA_013042765.1 Litoreibacter sp. | reverse complement strand
TAGCCTGCTGCCATTTCCTGGGACACCCGAAGGATGGATTGGTCGAGGGATTGACCCGCCTCAACACAGACCAGCATCAGGTCGAGAGAGTCGGGAAAGCCGCTTTCGATCTCGTCCTGTCGGCCCTGCCGCCGGCGCTCGACCCAGTACTTTGGCAGGTAATACCCGACAGCCCCTGGCATGATAATGTGAATGGCCATCATGCTTGGCGGCATGTCATCACCGCCAAGAACCAGCACGTAAAGAATTCCAAGGATCAGCGCAAAGATGCCGAGCGCAAACTGGGCAAAGTGGAATGTGCGGACCGCGGATTTCTGGCGGTAACCAGCCTGAAGCAGTTTGAGCTTCATGCCTGCCAGTTCTTCCTCGTCCTGTGGCTCGAGAAAATTGGCATATTTGTCCAGCTTGTTCGTACCTGCGGCGTGACGCAGGGACTTCGTGTTCTCCGTGCCTGGGTCCTTTTTCTTCTCGGTCTTGCGGCGTGCTTCGTCACGAAGTTTGTCGAGGGGGTCGACTCGCTTCCTTAGCATGATCGGCAGAGTGATCAGGATCAGGGTTACACCCAGAAGCCCAACCGCGATCAGCGGGCCGAGCGGGCCCAGAAGGTCGATGAGAAACGTATTGATGTCCTGTAACATGTATTACTCCTCAGACCTTAATGTTGACCATGATCTTCATGAAGATCATGTTCACCACTAGGAAGACGCCCACGACAATACAGGCCGGTATGAAGTATTCGGTGTCCTGCACCTCGGTGAAATAGTCGGGCTGCAGAACGTTGATGCCGACAAGTGCCAGGATCGGGAAGACCGACAGGAACATCCCTGACCATTTGGCTTCTGCGGTGATGGCTTTGACGCGGCGGAACAGTTTGAAACGGGCGCGGATCACCTTGGACAAACCGTGGAGAATTTCGGCAAGGTTACCACCGGAGGTCTGCTGGATCGTCACGGCGACGGCGAGGAACCGGAGATCCTGCATGCCCATCCGTTCGGCAAGATGTTTCAGGCTTTCGGAGACATCACGGCCATAGGCAGCTTCGTCGGCAATCACACCGAATTCGCTTCCCAGCGGGTCGGGAACTTCTTTGGCGACGATGTTGATCGCCGAGGAGAAGGGGTGCCCGACACGCAATGAGCGCACCATCAACTCGATGGCATCTGGAAGCTGCTCTTCCAGCATTGCCATCCGTTTCTTGGCTTTGTTGTTGACCCAGACATAGACAGCTCCCACCCCCATGCAGATAGAGATCAGAATACGGATCGGCAGGCCTGCTGGCGTCGCGAAACTCAGTACTACGAAAACCACAACGCTCAGGACGCCCATGATTACAAAAAGTGCCTGAGGCGAAAAGGCGATATTCGCTCGGAGCGCCTTGTCGGCGAACATTGAATATAGCGGGATCCCACCGGAATTCATGTGCTGGTCCATCTCCTTGCGGAGCTGGTCCAGAACCTGTTCGCGCGACCCACCTTTCTGGATCATGTCCAGACGGCGGTTCACCTTGTTGTTCAGACTGATAGATTTCCCGAAGATGACAAGATACGCGCCCTCGATCAACATCAGGACCGCGACGAAGATCACGCCATATAGGATTGGTTCAAAGCTGATTTCCATAGGGCTTACTCCGCTGCGACAGGTTCATAAATCGACGCAGGCAGGTCGTAGCCCCACTGCTTGAACCGTTCAGAATAGTGAGACCGCACACCCAGGGGCGTGAATTGGCCAATGATCTTGCCATCGGGCTGCAGGCCCAAGCGCTGGTAGCGGAAAACCTCCTGCATGGAGATCACTTCGCCCTCCATTCCGGTTACCTCGGTGATCGACACCATGCGCCGTGAGCCATCCTGCAGGCGCGAAGCCTGCACGATGAGGTTCACAGCTGAAGAAATCTGTGCGCGAACTGCCTTGATCGGCATCTCGATGCCGGCCATGGCGATCATGTTTTCAAGGCGCGAGACGCCATCGCGGGCAGAGTTTGCGTGGATCGTGGTCATCGATCCGTCATGACCGGTGTTCATGGCCTGAAGCATGTCGATCACTTCCTCGCCCCGCGTCTCACCGACGATAATGCGGTCGGGACGCATACGAAGCGCGTTGCGCAGACAATCTCGCTGTGAGACGGCACCTTTGCCTTCGACGTTGGCGGGTCG
>JABDPP010000241.1 GCA_013042765.1 Litoreibacter sp. | reverse complement strand
ACCGGTTCGATCGCGTCCATGTCGGTCACGTCGAGCACCCACATGAAGCCGTGCAACTGGCCCGGCTTATGGTCGTGCTCCTCGTCGATGGAAATCGCATAGCGGCGCCCGTTGATCAGGTTTTCAAGCGGCATGACCGTATGGGTCGGCTCCGGAATAGCCTTGGGGAAGCGATAGGTGCCCTTGACCGTCGGATTTGTCATGTCAGTGGCATCGAGCACGCGCAGGCCGGCATGCCATACAGCGGCCCAAAGCTCGTCCCCGCAGCGCATCGCGTGATGCAGGCGGTTGCCGTAGCCGGTCCATGTGGGGGTCTCGCCACCGGCGAGGTGCTGACCCGGCATATGCCAGCGTGACACTTCCGTCGGATTGGCCGGGTCGGAGAGGTCATAGGTTACAAGGATGTTGCCGACATATCCCTCCATCTCGGTGGAGATGTAGGCGTAATTGGCATCCATGTGGAACCGGTGCACCCCAAAGCCGTGCGTGCGCACGTAGGAGAGAAGCTTCGGAGCAGTTTTGTCGGAGATGTCCCAGACACGGAAGCCGCCACCGTCATAACCGCGCTCGAGGAAGGCCTCCAGATCGGGCATATCGGTTTCCTTGACGCCGATCTCTGCTGCAATCGCGGCATCGCTTGCATCCGCACCCAGCTTGTTGCGGGCATCCGCAATCTTCTCGGCCTTGCGCAGGAAATGGCGACGGTCCTGTTCGACATTGGTGATCATGATGTCACCGCAGACGCGCACCTTGTGGGTGTGAGACCACTCATCAGGAGGCGTCACATGGGAGACGACAGTCGGATTTGCAGGGTCTGATATATCGATGATCGATGTGCCCATGGGCGGCTTCATGTGGCCGACATAGGCATAGTTCCCATGCACCGCGACTTGCCCGCCGCCGGGGATATCAAGATGACCGACGCGACGGATGTTGCGCCCCATTTCAAATTCGATTTCGCGTTTCATTCTGCGGGCACTCCTTGTTTTTTGCGGCGCATGTCCATGACAATGGGCAGGATCAGCGAGGCCGCGAGGGCCACCCAAAGGATATTGCCCAGGGTTGAAGAGAACAGGACAGTGATGTCCCCGTCGGATTTCTTAAGAGCGCGCAGGAAATAGGTTTCCAGAAGTGGGCCGAGGATGACCCCGATCAGGATCGCGGCGACGTGGTACCCGGTGCGCCGGGCGATATAACCCAGAACGCCGAAGCCGAGGGCCAGGTACATGTCGAACATGTACTCACGAGGCACGAAGCCACCCACCAGCGTGAAGGAGATGATCATCGGAGCAAGGTAGATCGTCGGGATCGTCGTAACGTGGCTCATGTAGCGGCTGAGTGGCAGGATCGTCAGAACCATCAGCAGGTAAGCAACCGCCATGGCCATGAACATGCCATAGCCGATCTCTGGCTGGCTTTCGAACAGGGACGGCCCGAAGCTCACGCCGTGGAACTGCATCACGACCAGCATGATCGCGGCTGTTGCGCCGCCGGGAATCCCCAGCACCAGAAGCGGCACCAGCGTTCCGGAGGTCACGCCGTTGTTCGCGGCTTCCGGTGCAATCAGTCCCTCAGGGTGACCGGTTCCGTATTTTTCCGGCGTTTTCGAGAAGGAGCGGGATTGCTGGTAAGCCACAAAACTTGCGATCGAGGCACCTGCACCCGGGATCACACCGATGACGAGGCCGATCAGGCTGGTCCACATGATGTGCCACCAGCGTTTCAGCGAAATGCGTACGCCTTCAAACGTGTCATGCCAGTTGGCTGTCGGCGTGGTACCGTCTTCGGATTTGTTCACGATCACCTTTTTCTCGATGATGATGAACGCCTCGGAGACCGCAAACAGACCGACAAGTGCCGGGATTAGCGGTACCCCGTCATAAAGCTCAAGGAAGCCGAATGTTCCGCGCGGGGTGGCGTAAACGACATCGGTTCCGATCGACCCGATCATCAGGCCAAGGAAGCCCGCGATCAGACCCTTAAGCATGTCCTGTGCGGCGATGGAAGCGATTAGCGAGATGCCGAAAAGCATCACCACGATCATCTCGACCGAGTGCATATAAAAGCCAACTCGTGCGAGGATGGGCATGGTCAAGAGTGCGACGATGGTCGTCAGCAAGCCACCGAGGGACGACGACACGAAGGAGATCGCCAGCGCTTGCTGGCCCTTGCCCTGCTTCGACATCGGATAGCCATCGAGCGGTGTGGCCGCGGCTCCCGCCGTTCCCGGAATGTTCACGAGAATGGCCGGGATGCCCGCGCCCATGCGCGCCGCGCAATACAGCGTGACCATGAAGACAAGACCCATTTCAAGGTCCATTGCCAGGGTGAGCGGCATCAGGATGATGATCGTGTTGGCCGCGGAGAAGCCCGGCACACCACCAACGATGAGGCCGAGGAAGATCGTCGGGATAATCACGTACCAGTAGGAGATGGTACTCAGGAATACCTCGAGAAGAATTGTAGAAGCGTCCATTAGCCCAGCACCGTTTCCATGAAGTTTTCAAAAATTCCGCGCGGGAACCGCGTATCGAATGCCCAGATGAATACGGCCCAACCACCCAGCGCCATGATGGCGGAGATCATTGCGGTAAACACGATCCGGCGTGCCTTGCTGAGGATGACCATGCTCAGGAACAGGAACGCGAACGTTGTCAGGGTGAAGCCGAAGGTTTCGATAAGAACGCAGTAGCCCACCGTGGTGGCGAGCAGGCCGTAGCGACCGGTCGAGAGGTCTTCGCGGGTGAACAGAGTGCCAAACCCGAGGTTTGCCTCTCCGCTCCTCAGAAGCATGAAACAGCGCAGGAAGAACAATCCGCAGGTGAAAAGCAGGATTGAGCCCACAAGGAAGGTGCTCACCTGTGCGGTCCAGGGTGAATTCCAGATCGTGCTGAAAAAGTAGATCGTGAAGAGGACGCCGAGAACCGGTATCACCAGTTCTCCCCCAATTTGCCGGACCGACTGTCGATCGTCTTTGGCCATGACGCACCTTTCTGAGAGCGTGAGAAGTTTGTTAGTTGGTTTGCGGGGGCAGGTTGGTCCCGCCCCCGCGTGTTTTGTGAATGGTTTGACTTATGCGCCGGTCAGGAGCGGCTTGTACTTGGCACCAAGCTCGAGCATCGCTTCCTTGAAGGCTGCGCATTCCTCGATGCCACCGTAGTTGAGGTATTCCGGCGTACCCTTAGAGGCGACATAGGCGTCCAGAAGACCTGGATCCTCGAATGCCTCCTTGAAGGTGCGCTGCAGGATCTCGAAGCGATCGGGATGATCGTCGACAGCCTTCTTGTGAATGCCGAACGCGCGGGACGACAGCATTTCGGGCAGATCGGTGCCGAAGGCATCGTTCATGCTCGGTGCGTTGTCGAGGCGCTCGCCGACCCGGTTCTCGCCAAAGACCAGCAGGGTCTTGACGGAATCACCGGCTGCGATGAGCGATCCGGATGTCAGAACGGAGAAGTCGACCTCTCCGGTAACGGCGCCGGCCACGGTGTTCTTACCACCCGACAGCGGGATCAGGTTGAACTGGGCACCGGTTACTTCGCCCAGGGCCAGCAGACCGATAGACGCGGGGTGCGCCATGCGGCTGGTGCCGACGTTGAGCTTGCGCTTCTTGCCTTCTGAGATGATGTCGTCCAGCGTCTGCAGCTTGCTCTCGGCACCGACGAACAATGCGCCCGGATCTGTGTCGACGCGACCGAAGTACAGGTAGTCGTTGACGTCGAAGCTCGGTGCCTGAACGGCCCAGTTCAGAACCTCTGGACCCATGTTGCCGAAGATCAGGTTATAGGCGTCAGGCTCTGCCTTGCCCATGTAGATCTCGTAGCCAACGCGGCCCGAAGCACCCGGATAGAAGCCCGGTTCGAAATCCGTGCCGAGCTTGGTTTTCCAGATGCTGGAGAAGGCGCGGAAGTTGCGGTCCGCACCGCCGCCCTCACGGGTCGGGATGAAGACGTTGATGTTGCCTTCAGGATAGCCGGCTGCACGTGCGACATGCGGTGCGGCAAGTGCCATGCCTGTGGCGGCCACACTTGTCGACAGGAATGTCCGTCTGTTGAGTTTGATATTACGGGTCATTTAGATCTCCCTTGATAAGGTTAGGTGTCGCGCGTTGGTCTTGGTCCCGGCCGTTTGCGCATTCTGCCGCCCGGGTTGTGAGGTGTTCAGTTCAGGCTGCCCGTACTGCCGCCTCCCATCCAAAGTTCACTTGCTCCGGCGTAGATCAGTCTGAGTGCCAGAACGGTGAGTATGACGTTCAAGGCAAGCTTGAAGCGCCGTTCGTTGATCCGGGACAGAACCATCCGGCCCAGGATCGTGCCAAGGAATCCGAAGGCGATCAGTAACGCGATCAGTCCCAGCCAGGAGGAGAAGGCAAAGCCCAGGAATCCGAAGGTGATTGTCTTGAGAACATGTTGCATCGTCATCAGCATGGCGTGGGTCGCCACGTGCTTGTGCCGCTCAAGGTCTAGCGCGCGCACGAAAGAGGCGACAAACGGCCCGGTACCGCCGAAGAACATTGTCAGGAAGCTTGAAAAGCCGCCGGTCATCATGGCGGATTTCCGCAAGAACGCCGGGGGGGTAGACACGATGGTCCACAGAATGAAACTGCCGACGCCGATCTGGATCCAGGCAGGCTCAAGTTGCACGATGATCGAACCGCCCAGCAGAACTCCGGCAAGGGATCCGATCGCGAATGGGCCGATAACATGCGGTTGGACATAGCGCGCCATCAGCGCGAGTCGACCTGCATTGGAACCAACCTGCACCAGACCATGGACCGGGATGATCGCGGCAGCTGGCAGCAAGGTGGCCATAACGGCGAGCATGATGGCGCCGCCTCCGATGCCAAAAGCGACTGTGATGAACGAGCTTGCAAAGCTGAGGCTCAGCAAGGTCATCGCCACGGGCCAACCCAATCCGGCATGGAGGGCCTCAAACATCTCAGGTCTCCATCACGGACGGATGGAACATCTCGTCGACCGTTACACGCCGTTCGGCAAGGTGTTGATCCATCGAATACCGGCAAACCGCGTCAAGCTCAGCATTGTTCTTGCTGACGCCATAGCTCCAGTAATCATCGCCCAGCGTCTTGATCGTGCGTTCCATCGATGCACCGAGCCAGGGCAGGGAAAGACGATTGGCGTTCCCCATCCAGATGTCGCGCAGACGGGTCATCGCGAGGTTGCGGGATTCCACCAGACCCTCATAAAGGGCGGCGGGCAGCCACGGGTGTTCTTCGGCCAAAGATTTGCGCAAACCGACCACATGCATGATCGGGAAAAAGCCGGTCTTTTTGTGATATTCCCGTTCGGCTGTTTCGAAGTCGGGGAGCAGGCGGACAAGCCGCTCATCGCCGTTCAGGAAGGCAGATGGGGGCTTTGGGGCCAGTAGACCGTCGATTTCGCCGTCGAGCAAAAGGTCCACCAGCGATTGCCCGTCTTTGATGGGCTCCACCACCATGCCCTCGGGCAGGTTCAGATCAAGCCTCTCGCGACGGATACCTTTCTCCAGAGCGCCGGTGCGCCAGTGAACTTTTGTGCAATCCACGTCGTATTCATCAGCAAGAATGCCACGCATCCAGAGGGCTGCAGTCATCTGGTATTCGGGAACACCGATCCGGCGGCCTTCAAGATCTGACGGCGAATTGATTCCAGAGCCTGCACGGGCGAAGAAACCGCTGTGACGGAAAGCCCGGCTGATGAAGGCGGGCAGGGCGATGTATTCCGAGCCACCTCGCGAAAGCTGCATCACATAGCTGGAGATCGACATCTCAGTAAGGTCGTAAGGCGCATCGCTCACAGCCAGCGGGAAGAGCTTCGACGTCGGAAGAACGGTGCTGTTCAGGCGCACTTCGGGTACCTTCACCTGCCCCTTGTGCAAAGGCATGACACGGTCGTGGTCCCAGGTTGCAAAAGACAGGTCTAGCATTGAGAATTCTCGGCCTCGAAATGTGAGCGCGCGCTCATTGGGCGGCCTCATTGATTTGCATGAGCTCAGTCTGAACAGAGCTCAGGTGGTTATACATCGCCCGACGCGCGCCCTCTGGGTCACGATCGGCGACAGCGTTATAGATACGGTCATGCTCTGCGAAACTGTGATGATCGGCAGGCGGAGATTCAGGTCGGGTGCGTCCGCGCGACCAGACGACCGTGCGGCGGATTGTATTGAGAAGATCGAAAAGGGCGAGCAGCACTTGATTGCCGGAGGCTTCCGCCAAAGCTCTGTGAAAACGGTTGTCGCAGGTTTCATACTCGCGCCACGACGTCGCTTCGCGTGAGGCGGCCAAACAGAGTTTGAGCTGGTCGAGGTGGGCCTGCTTTGCGTTCAGCGCCGCCTCGGCAGCAAGAATAGACTCGATGGTGAGACGGGCCCGCATCACTTCGCCAGGGCTGCTCGAGGAGGCGACATTTGCGAGTGTGGCCATCTCATCGACAGGACGAATGCCGACAAAGGTGCCTTTGCCAACCTGACGCCAGACCCGGCCCTCGCGCTCCAGAACGTCAAGCGCTTTTCGAAGCTCGCCGCGGGAAACACCAAGCGTCTCGCACAGCTCCCGCTCAGGCGGCAACCGGCTCTCCGATTGCACGTCTTCCTGGGCGAGCCACGCTCGAAGTTGTATCAATGCTGCGTTTGCCCGATTCGGCATTTCTTGCACTTGGCCGCCCGAAGACCGCCCTCCCATATCTCCGAGGAACCTCCCTTCCTCGAACATTGGCTTGACCAATACAGAATTGGTTATTAGGAGTCCAGAGCAACTTGGGCGGGGTTCTCACACTCCGGTTGAGTAGAGATGAGAAACCACTTTGGCGAGGACTCCAAACCTGATCGCGACTTCTCTGTGTCGCCATGGAAGGGGCCCACTGCCAGCCCTAGTAGTAGACCAGCAGATCGAGGAAACACCTATGGAAGACTTAGTAATCGCGGAACCAAAACGCCCCACCATTCCCGTTGTAGGCGGAGGCGAATTTCCGGTGCGCCGCGTATATTGCATCGGTCGGAACTATGCCGATCACGCAATTGAAATGGGCCACGACCCGGACAAGGAGCCGCCCTTCTTCTTCCAGAAAAACCCTGAAAACATTGATACTTCAGGGGAGTTTCCCTACCCGCCGAAAACACAGGATGTGCACTACGAAATGGAAATGGTCGTCGCGCTGAAGAGCGGTGGCCGTGACATTGCGATCGAGGATGCGCTTGATCACGTCTTCGGATACGGCCTTGGCCTCGACATGACCCGCCGCGACCTTCAGGGCGAAATGAAAAAGATGGGCCGTCCTTGGGAAATCGGCAAAGCTTTCGAGCGTTCCGCACCGGTCGGTCCGATCCACCCAGCATCCGAAACTGGCCACCTCGATTCCGGTCGGCTGACGCTGCAAGTGAACGGCGAGACCCGTCAGGACGGTGACCTGAATCAGATGATCTGGAAGGTTCCGGAGATGATCAACTACCTGTCCCAGTATTACGATATAGCTGCTGGCGACATCATCATGTCCGGCACCCCAGCTGGTGTCGGCGCGATCCAGAAAGGTGACGTCATGAAGGGTTCGGTCGAAGGGCTCGGCGATTTCACAGTCGCGGTTATCTGACGAAACTCACGAGACGTGACATGAGATCAGGAAGGGGCGGTTTTCCGCCCCTTTTTTCGTTCCAACAGGTTATTCCAAGCCTTTAAGCAGGTCCCGTGCAATGGCCTGCCCGCTGATAAAGGCGTGCTCGGCCCGCTTGCCCAAAGACCAGTCACCACCGGCAAGGATACGGCCGCCGTCCGAACGGATCAGCGGTTGACCCAAAGACGTTTTCACCTGTGAGTAACGCCAGCGGTGGGCGCGCGCATAAACAAACTCGGCCGGGTCACAGCCGATCTTGTCACAGAGCATACGACCCAGTTGCTCCGCGACGTCATCTGCCTCTCGCTCCAGATTTTCGGCTGACCACTCTGGGCTGGCCTGCAGGACCCAGCAATCATAGTCCTGGTCTCGACCCGGCTTTGTGGAATTTAGCGCAATCCAGGAGACCGCAGGATCAGGATTTCGCAGGCAGGTGAAGGGCGCGGACTGCCCCGCTTTCATGGCACCCATGAAGGTCCAACAGGGCTCCATCTCGACACGGGGCATCCGATCGAGAAATGCTTCATCAGCCGCACAAATATCGCGGGTCTGCACGACTGGAGTGGTTATTGCCACAATATCAAATTGCGAGACTGTCTTTTCCGCGTGGAGCGCGACGTGATCCTCGTATTCCACAAGCGCGGTGACCCTGAGTCCCTGTCGGATCTCCAGCCCCGGGCTCAGGTGGCCCAGCAGCGAGGACATTCCGGGAAAGCCGACGACGCGTCTCTCGGAGTCCTCGTTTTCAAGATCGATATCCCAGATGGCGGCGTCACCTACCGCGATTGCCTGATCTAGAAACGCGCTGAACGCATCGCTCTTCGCCGTCACATACTGAGCACCATGATCGAACTGCAGCCCTTCACGCGACTGTCGCAGCGACAAACGCCCTCCAGGCTTGCGGCCCTTGTCAAAGATGACCGGCGCATGGCCCGCATCCGCAAGGGCCCTTGCACAGGCCAGACCCGCCATGCCGGATCCGATGACCGCAATTCTGGGGCGGCTTGCGTCTGTCATGTTCTCCCTCGTGTGTTTCTGGGACCAAAGGAGCGCCAAAGCTCACCCGTTCCAGACATCGGGATTGACCATGTGGATCGGCGCACCCTCGGCGTAGGCGTTGACCTGATCGAAGATGTCGGAGAACTGCATGTTGAACTCATCCTCCGTCACGAAGCCGATGTGGGGCGTGGCGATGACGTTGGGATGGGTCAGCAGCGGGTGGCTCGTGTCGGTCAGCGGCTCCTCGTCGAAGACGTCGACCGCAGCATAGCCCGGATTTCCCTTCGCGATACCGGCCTCGAGCGCGCCTTTTTCCACCAGCCCTGAGCGGGACGTGTTGATGAACAAGGCACGCGAGCCCATCTTGGCGAGGTCGTTTGCGGTGATCATGCCGCGTGTCTCGGGCGTCAGGCGCACATGAACACTGACCACATCGGAGGTCGCGAAAAAGCTCTCGCGGCTCTCGGCGACCGTCTGACCATCAGCCTTGGCGCGGGCGCGCCCTTCCTCGGAGCCCCACCACTGCACCTTCATGCCAAGAGCATCGGCATAGGTTGCCACTGCCTTCGCGATCTTTCCGTAGCCATAGAGGCCAAGCGTCCGACGACGCAATGTCCTGCCGACGCCGGCTTGCCACTTGCCCGCCTTGAGTGAGTCGAACTGGGCCGGGATCTGGCGGTACGAGGCCAGCATCAGTCCGAGCGTCAACTCTGCTGCCGCGTAGGACGGGCCGGCGCCACCCGTTTTCGAGCAGAGCAGCACGTTGTTGCGTGTGCAGGCCTTCACGTCGATATGTGGATAGACGCTGCGCTGGCTGATCAGTTTCAGATTGGGCAGCCGGTCCAGAAGCTCCGCCGTTATCTTTGTGCGTTCGCGGAACAGAACGAGGGCCTCGGCTTCCTTGACACGTTCGGCGAGAGCTGCCGGATCGGGCTCGTGATCGGTCCACACCGTCACATCCTGCCCTTCGAGCTTTTCAAAACAGGGCAGGGTCCTCAGCGTGTCGAACCAATCATCGAGAATGTGAACTTTCATCGGCTTTCTACTCCGCAATCTTCGGTTGGGCTGCGCGGTGTCGGAACAAACACGGACGCCTCCAGGAATCCAAGCGCTTCCAGAATTCTCTGGCGCTGCGCAAGGAGATGGTTGAACTGGGCATCGCATCCCGCGATGGGCGAAGGGTAGTCCCGGATCTCCTCACGCACGCAGGCGCGGGCGCGCAACAGCGCATCGCGGGCGGCGTCGAGGTGGGTCTCGAATGTATGGGGCATGGTGTCCTCCTCGTCGTGTCGGGTAAGTACACTGTATCTCCGGCAGGTCAAATCGGGGCTGCGGATTTGTAGAGTTTGCTGCGCGCCGTATTGACATCGTCCCCACCCGTCGCCATCGCTGGCCCAAGGTATACCCTCGTTCCGGCAACCCGGGAGAAACCCATGACGCACCCCTCCCGAAAGGAGGCCTTCGCGGCCTTTCTGCAGATTGGACTGCAATCTTTCGGTGGACCGGCAGCGCAGATATCCCTGATGCACCGCGTTCTTGTCGAGCAGAAGGGCTGGCTGACCGAAAAGCAGTTCCTCAATGCCCTGAGCTTTTGCATGTTGCTGCCCGGACCGGAGGCGATGCAACTGGCGACCTATGCCGGCTGGCGGCTGCATGGCATTGCCGGTGGCCTGATCGCGGGTCTGCTCTTCGTTCTGCCGGGGGCTGCTGTCATATTTGCACTGGCCGCGACCTACACGACGCTGGGTGACGTTCCTCTGGTTGAAACGGCGTTCCTCGGGATCAAGGCGGCCGTGTTGATCATCGTCCTCGACGCATTGCTGCGGCTTTCAAGAAAAGCGCTGGAGCGGGCGGAACACTGGTGGATTGCCGGGTTTGCCTTCGTGGCGATCTTCTTTCTGTCGCTTCCGTTTCCCCTGATAATTCTTGCAGCCGCTTTCTTTGGGCTGTTTGTTTCCCGACCGCCGGAGAGCGGGAGCGATGATCCGGTGCGGATCGAAACTTCCGCATCGCGAACATTTGCGACGATCGCTGTTGGTGCGGCGTTCTGGTTGGTGCCGATCATGCTGCTGGATCTGGCTTTCGGAGCGACGTTGCTAGGTGAAATCGGTGCCTTCTTTTCCAAGCTCGCCGTTGTGACCTTCGGCGGCGCCTATGCGGTGCTCGCCTACATGGCGCAGGACGTGGTGACAGAACATGGATGGCTGACGGCAGGTGAAATGCTTGACGGTCTGGGTCTGGCCG